>CALQQQ010000023.1 GCA_943332745.1 Opitutus sp. GAS368
GTGATTCCGGTTAACCTTGAACTTCATGATGACGGAAGAATTGAGGACAGGCAGGGGGTGAGGCAACCCCTCATTGCCCACATACCGGGACGGACTGTATCTAGTTACTCTTCATTTATAAATACCAGTAGTATCAGTAGGTGTCGGAATCCCGTGTACAGTTCCGCAAGCCACTGGTGAGCGGTCTTATCGGCGGCTAGACCAGCTGTGTGTCCGGGGTGAATAAGTCCGCGGTTGTTCACATGAAGCCAGACCAACCGATCCTTCACGGACTATTCACATCTTAGGCTCGATTTCATCCTCATCCTCCGGAGCGGGGTCCGTCTCTTCTTTGCGGAGCAGGAAAAAGTGTCGGATGACCCCCCAGCAGATGTAGCCGAGGAACACCGCCGGCAAGGCGTACTCCCGGTAGCTATAAGCGGCCACGCCTGCCAAGATGATGAGTATGAACCCACGCGAGCGCGTCTTTGTATTCCAGTCGACCTTCTTGAAGCTGGGGAAGCGGACGTTGCTGACCATCAGGAAGGATATGATCAACATCAGCGGCAGGAGCGTCCAAGACCAGGACTGCAACGGTAGGACGTCCGGCTGCGCGGCGGGGGCAATCTTGATGATCTTGGATAAGACCAAGACCAACGAAGCCATCATCCCCGCGGCGGCCGGTGACGGCAGGCCGACGAAATCGCCGCCGGCCGCCCGTTTCTCGTTACCGGGCACCAATGGGTTGGTGAGCACGTTGAACCGCGCCAGACGCACCCCGGCGCACAGCAGGTAGATGAACGCAAAGAGCCAGGTGACGAGTTTGATTTCTTCATTCACCCCCGGGTTGATGATGAGGAAACAGGCCATGAGCGCGGGGGCGACGCCGAAGGATACGGTATCCGCGATCGAATCGAATTCCGCCCCGAACAGTGATTCCCGGCGCGTGGCGCGGGCGACGCGGCCATCGAAAAGGTCACAGAGGCAGGCGAAGAGGATGAACCACACGGCCATCACATAGTGCGCGGCCTGCTCGCCCGCGTTGACGGTCGTGAAGCGCGCCTCGATGCACTCCTTGATGGCCAGGAAGCCGCAGAGCATGTTGCCCGCCGTGAAGAGGTTGGGCAGCAGGTAGATACGGGCAGCCTCTTCTGGTGAGGAATACTGGGGTTTTACGGGGGGAGTGGTCACGATTAGGGCTTAGGGGTTTCGTCGAGGTATTTCCAAAAGCCACCTTCTTGTTCGATGCGGGCTTCGTCCTCGGGAAAGGGCAGATGGGAGCGGAAGGCGAAGTCGGCGTACGTGTGCTTATGCAGCACGTAGTTGGCCATCAGGGAGCCTTCGCTGGCCTCGAAGTAGATCCGGAATTCGCCGACGCGCAGCCGGTGATAGGTGTGTCCGCCGCGCCGGACGGTGCCGAGCTCAGTGCTACCACGAAGGAGTTCTTCTGGCGTGAGCGAAGTGAACGCTTCAACGACATCCATCTGCTCTAAGGTGGGTAGCTTCCCGAGCTCGCGCATCGCTTGGTCGCTGAAGTTCACTTGATACATCGTTGGCAGCATCCAACGCCGCTCGCGCGGCTTCGGCAATCATTCAGTTCGGACGCGACCAGCGAGACATCAGTAAAACCGCCGGTTTTTCGACTAGATCCAACACTTTTTCAAAACCGTCGCTTTCGCCGTAATAGGGATCAGGTAAGGCGACGTCGTCCAGGAATAATCGCAGACGGGCCTGATGTTCAGGCGGACAACGCCGACGGAGCTCCTGCAAGTTGAGTGCATCCGCGGCGAGGATGAGGTCGAACGACTGGAAATCGTCGGCATGCACTTGGCGCGCGCGGAGTCGCGAAAGGTCGTAGCCGCGCATCTTTGCATGCCGGATGGATCGCGGATCGGGCGGGTCGCCGATATGATAATTTTCAGTTCCGGCGGAATCAAACTCGATGGCCAACTTGGCCTGCCTCGCCTTAGCCCGCAGCACGGCTTCAGCCGTCGGGGACCGACAGATGTTGCCCATACAGACGAGGAGTACGCGGCGGGGCTGTCCGGCCGTGGCCACAGCTTAGACTTTACCGCCGAAGCTCTGGTGATCGTCCAGGTCGAGCACGTCGAACCAAGTGGTGATATCATCACGCTTGGCACCGGCCGGGGTCGAGGACTGGTAATCGCTCAGCTTAGCCCGGCTGCCGGGAGAGCTCGGAGCGCGCTGTTCATGGTAAGCACTGAAAGCGGCGATTTCTTGGCCCAAACGGGGTTTCTTAGCGTTGGCCATCAGCCAGGCGAGGAGTTCTCCATCACCTAAACCATTGTCAATCTGTGCTTTAAGTGCGTTCGCCTCAACGCCGAGGAAGTCCAAGACATTGGCATCCAGCGGGCAACCATAGTTATATTCACCATTTTTGCCGATTTTCGTGGCGCGGGCTTTATCGATCATCCGGGGGAGGATGACGAAGCCGCCGAGGCGGACGCGGGGGCTGCGGGGCGGGTGCTGGGTAAGGTCGTAGAGGTCGTGGGCCATATGGACAGCCAAGCTAGCCTTCCTACTCTCCTCCGCAAGAAAACAGGACGGCTTGATGGTTTGCCAAAATGTCACACCTCCCCCAACCTGCCTTCATGCTCCCCCTGGCCGCCGAACTTGCCGCCCATCCCTTGACCAGGGACTGCTTGTTGGGTTGCGCCTCGGTCTTTTTGACCGCGGCCTTGCTAGATGGTCTCGCCCCTAGGGATACCTCCGGAAAATTGCAGGCCTCTGGAGTCTGGTTGCTCCGCGGCGGATGGGTTTTGCTCACCACGATGTTGGCCTACCAAGGGCTGCGCACGCACTCTCTTCCCATTGCCAGTGCGGCGGAAGTGTTGCTCTCGATTGCCTGGGGGGTGTCGGGCTTGGCCCTCTTTCTCGACCTGACGTTCAATCATCGCCTGCCGACTTGGGCGATCGCGGGCACGACCGCGCTGTGTCTCGTGGCGGCCGCCTTTCTCGGCGTCGTCGAGCATCCGGGCTTGGACACGACGGGTAAGCCGCTCATCGCCATCCATGTCGGCGCCGCGATCCTTGCCTACTGCGTGCTCGGTGCGCAGGCGCTCAACTCCGCCGCTTATCTCCTCCAGGACCGCGCCTTGGCGCGTCATCAGTTTGGGGGCATGTACGCGTTGCTCCCCGCGCTCGTCCCGCTCGATCGCATCGGCGCCCAGCTCATGGGCGCGGCGGTCTGGCTCCTCGGGCTTTCCTTGGTGATCGGCGCGACCGACTGGGGGCAGCGTGATCTTGCTGCCGTTGCCGCCCCGAAGCTCATCGCGGCGCTCATCACCTGGCTCGCCTGTTGCTGGACTGTCGTGCAACGCCGACGTCTGCATCTCCAGGGCGCTTCCTTCGCGCGTGCCTCCCTGCTCGTCGCGATTCCGGCGCTCATCGCGCTTTATCTTTCGCTGCCTGCCTCCCGATGAGCGAACGACCTCGTAATTTGGTGGCGCTCAGCGCCACGCACCGTACCGCTGGCCTTGACGAACGCGCGGCGTTCACCGTCCCCGCCGGCGGAGCGGAGGTCTTCTACGCGGCTGCCCGCGAAGCGGGCCTCGCTGAAGCGGTCCTGCTCGCGACCTGTAATCGTCTCGAGGCTTACGCCGTCGGCGATGAAGCCGCCGCCCTGCATGTGCGCAGCGCCCTGCTCAAGGCCACGGGTGCGCCCGCGGCTGCCCTCGACCAGCATCTTCGTCCGGTGCCTGGACTGCAGGCCGTCGAACACCTTTTCTCCGTTGTCTCTGGTCTGGAGTCCCAGATGGTGGGCGAAGTCGAAATCGCTGGCCAGGTGAAGGATGCCTACGCGGATGCGCTCGCGCGCGGCATGACGGGGCCGGTACTTAACCGTGTCTTCCAACGGGCCTTTCAGGCGGGCGCCTGGGCGCGCACCAACACGGGTATCTCTCAAGGACAGGTAAGCCTCGGGAATATCGCTGTCGAGCTGGCTCTGCGTGTCTTCGGTTCACTTGCCGAAGCCCGCGTGCTCGTCCTCGGCACGGGCGAGGTCGGTCGTCAGGTCGTTCAAGCTCTCGTCTCTCGCGGTGCCTCCCAGATTTCCGTCGCCTCGCGTACGTTCGAGAACGCCCGCTCGCTCGCCGAGGAATTCTCCGGAGCTTCGCTCACGCTCGCCGATGCGTTACGCCAGGCGCACGCGCATGACGTGATTGTGGGATGCGCGACCGTGGAGCGCGCCTTGCTCGACGCCGTCTCGCTCCGTGAGATTACCGGCCGCCGTTCTGGCCGCCCACTCTTGCTTGTTGACCTTGGGGTGCCGCGGAATTTCGCCTCTGGCGTCCACGGACTCGATGGCACCTATCTCTGCGACTTGGACGACCTCGCCCGGGTTTCCAATGCGAACCTCAAGGCCCGTCTCGCCGAAGTCGATCGGGCGCGTATCGCCTTGGCTGATAAGGCCGCCCGCGCCTGGGGCGCGGCCAACCATCAGACTTCCCCGGAAGCTTAAGCCATGAAACCCACGGTCCTCATCGTCGATGACGAGAAGAACATCCGCGACGGCCTACGGGCCGCCTTGGAGGATCGCTACGAGACCTTCGTCGCGAAGGATGCCGCGGAAGCGGCGCGCCTCATGCAGGACGTGCCTCCCGACGCAGTGCTGACGGATCTCCGCATGGCGGGCGAGGATGGCATGGCGGTCATCGACCGCGCCCTCAAGCTACCCAACCAACCCGTCTGCATCATGATGACTGCGTATGGTGACGTCGACACGGCGGTGAAGGCGATGAGCCTGGGTGCATATTGGTTTTTCCAGAAGCCGGTGGATCTCCGCCAGGTCGAACTCGTCCTTGATCGCGGGCTCAAGGCCCGTACGACCGAGAAGGAAGTCGTCACGCTGAAGGCTCGGCTCGACCGTAAGTTCTCGCTCGGCGAAATCGTCGGCTCTTCCTCCGCCCTCCAGCGTTCGATCGAGCAGGTTCGTTCGGTCGCTTCGTCCAATGCGACCATCCTTCTGCTCGGCGAGACGGGCACAGGCAAGGAGCTCTTCGCCCAGATGATCCACCAGGCGAGCCAACGCGCAAAAGGACCTTTCATGGCGGTACATTGCGCCGCCATCCCCGCCAATTTACTCGAGTCCGAATTGTTTGGTCACGAGAAGGGCGCTTTCACTGGCGCGAACGAGCGTCGCGTGGGTCGCTTCGAATCAGCCGACGGAGGCACTCTCTTCTTGGATGAAATTGGGGAGATTGATGCCACCACTCAGGTGAAGCTGCTGCGCTTCTTGGAGACCCGTTCGGTCGAGCGCCTCGGTTCCCATCGCCCCATCGCCCTCGATCTTCGCCTCGTCTGCGCCACGAACCGCGACCTCTTGCAGATGGTCAAGGAGGGCAAGTTCCGCGAAGATCTCTACTATCGCTTGTCGGTCGTGCCCTTACGCTTACCGCCCCTGCGCGAACGTCAGGATGACATCCCGCTCCTTCTTTCCCATTACCTCGAGCGCTTTGCGAAGGAGAACTCGGTCGGAGCCGCGAAGCTTTCGCCGGAAGCGCTGGCCATCCTCGTCCGATATCCTTGGCCCGGTAACATCCGTGAGTTACGTAACGCCTGCGAGAATCTCGCCGTACTCCGTTCCGGCAAGACGGTCGCCGCCGTCGATTTGGATCCGCGCTTCTCCCAGCCCGCCGCCACGTCAGTCGCGGTTTCAGCCCTGCCCTCCTCTGGTGGCAACATCCTTGATCGGGAGCAGAACGAGAAGCAGCTCCTGAAGCAGGCTTTGGCCGCCGCCGCGGGAAACCGTACGCGCGCCGCCGAACTGATGGGGATCTCTCGTCGCACGCTCCATCGCAAACTCCTGCAATGGCCGGAATTGGATCCCGGCCCTGAGACGGCGTGAGACTATTCGCCTTCTTCTTCTCCTGTGCCACCTTGGTCGCGGCTGATTTCGTCGGCTCCGACCTGCTGGCCGGATCCGTCGCCCGAGGACTGGAAAAGGCTGGACCGAAACTGGCTGTAGATTTCGCCGGTACCCTTCCTGGGCGCCGCGACTTTCAGCAGGGCAGCGCCGCCGCGGCGGTGTTGATGTTGCGCGGCCGCGAAGCCGCGCCGATTCTGCTCAGCAAATCTGGCGTGATCGAATTTCGGCTCGCCGGTTGCGCGGTCGTGGTCGCGACCCATGCCAGCAACCGACTCGACCAGATCACCCTCGAACAACTCTCCAGCGCGTTTGCGCGCGATGCCCGCAACCTTGCCCGTAATTGGAATGATATCGACCCAGCGGCACGCTCCGAACTGATGACTCCGGCGGTCTCTTCGCCCCCGGGCACCCTCACCTTGGAGGTCTTCCAAGGGTTGGTCCTCGAGGGGCAACCTTTCCGAGCCGACGTGAGGCTACGGGTTGAGCCAGAGCTCGCCGCCGATCTGCTGGCCTCCCGGGCAGGGAGTGTTCTTCTGTTGCCCCGTCCACCGGCTGGGCGCGGCAAGGTTCTCCAGGTCGCTGATGGTCGCCCGGGCAAGTCGATCACGGCCTATGGTCCGGACGAGAACAACATCCATAACGGGGATTACCCGCTGCAGGTCCCTTTGCTCCTTTATGTGAGACAGGATAAGCTCGAGGAATTGCGCCCGGCACTCCGGTGGCTTTTTTCCGATGAAGCGGCTGCCCTGCTTGAAAAGCAGGGACTTTATCCAGCCCCCCGCCCTGCCCGCCTAAGGTTCGTCCAAAGGCTTGACACACGATAGGGCGTTTGGTCTGCTTCCCGTCCAACGCGCGCGTAGCTCAATGGTAGAGTACCACCTTGCCAAGGTGGCTGTTGCTGGTTCAAGTCCAGTCGCGCGCTCCACTTTAAAATGGAGCAAAAACCCGCCGAAACCCGGCGGGTTTTTCATTTCTGGACCTAGGCCGCCGCCGGCAGGGTCACGGTAACGCGTAGGCCCTTTGGACGGACCGGCTCTGCCGCCGCCGACCCGCCGTGAAGCTCTGCCACCTGGCGGACGATGCTAAGGCCGAGGCCGCTGCCCCCCGCTCGGCGGGACTTGTCGGTCCGGTAAAACCGGTCGAAGAGCCTCGGGAGGTCAGCTGGGGTCACCCCGGCCCCATCATCTTCGACACAAAGCTCGACCCCGCTGGGCGTGTCGCTGGTCGAGATGAGCAGTCGGCTCATGCCGGCCGCATGGGCGAGGGCGTTGTCGATCAAGTTCTGGATGAGGCGGCGCGCCTGGACTGGATCGGCGGTGCCGCCATCGACGGCTGCCAGCTTCAGCTCAAGCTTCACGCCGGCTGCCTTGCAGCGGGCGGCGAATTCTTCGGCGACTTCGCGGGCGGCGATATGGAGCGCCCCCGGCTCACGGTGGACATCCTGCGACGACTCCAGGCTCGCGAGCGCCAGCAGGCCTTCCACGAGGCCTTGCAGCCGGCCGACCGAGCTCACGATTTTCTGTGTAAAGCGGGCGCGGTCTTCCGCCGACATCGTCGCTTGGTCTTCGGCTAAGGTCTCGGCGTAGCCGCGGAGAATCGTCACCGGCGTGCGGAGGTCATGAGAGACGTTCGTCACGAAATCTCGCTCCATCGCTTGGAGGCGCTTCAGCGCCGTCACATCCGCCAGCACGAAGATGGCGGCACCGTTGCCGAACGCTTCTGGATCGGTGCGCGCCCCGGCGGCTTGGATCCAGACGTCGGATAAAGGCGCGCGGTTGAGGAGGATGGTCGAACGGGCGTCGCCCTCGACGCGGACGCGGCGGACGAGTTCGATAAAGTCCGCACTGCGGACGAGTGGTACAATCGAGCCGCCGGCATCTTCTTCGGAAAGCCCGAAGAGCGCGGCCGCGGCCGGGTTGGCGAGGCGAAGTCGATCTTGCGCGTCGACGACGAGGACCGCATCGGTCAGCGGCGCGAGCAGCGCCTCGATGCGCCGTGCGGCCGCGGCGCGGATCTCACTTTCGCTTGAGGCCCGCCGTTCGATGGCGACGAAGAGTTCTTCCAGGCGCAGTTTCCGCACCAACCAACCTTGCGGCCGCGGGGCACTTCCATCGGCGAGCAAGGCGCGCCGCGCCCAGCGCACATGGCTGGCGATCTCGGCGAAGTACCAGACGGCAGTGCCGACGAGCGCGAGCAGGAGCAACCAGGGAAGCCAGGACATCTGCGTTGGATGCTGTCGGGCTCCGCCAGACGCGCGAGCGCAAAGCGGTTTAGCCGTTCACGCGGTAACCGACGCCGCGCACGGTGTCGATTACGTCGCCCGATGGACCGAGTTTCTCGCGCAGGCGGCGGACATGGGTATCGACCGTGCGGGTCTCGAGGTCTGGGGAATAATTCCAGACGTCGGCGAGGAGTTCTTCGCGCGACTGCACCCTGCCCTTCCGCTCGAGGAGTAGACGGAGCAGTTTGAATTCGGTGGCGGTCAGTTCAACGATCTTGCCGGAGGCGGTCACTTCGTGGCGCTCGATGTCTAGCATGAGGGCGCCGGCCGCGAGGCGAGTCGAAGGCTTAGCGGCGGCGGATTTCGCGCGGCGCAGGAGAGCCTGGGCGCGTAGCATCAGCTCACGCGTATCGAAAGGCTTGGTCACATAATCGTCGGCACCGGACTCGAGGCCCTTCACCTTGTCGACCGTCTCACCCTTAGCCGTGAGGAAGATCACCGGCGTATCCTGGAGGAGCGCGTCGGCGCGGACCATGCGCAGCAGCTGCACGCCCGTGAGCTCGGGCATCATCACGTCGAGGATGATCAGGTCCGGGCGGAAGTCGCGGGCTAGGCCGATGGCGCGCAGTGGGTCGTTGAGCGTGCGGATGGCATAGCCGGCTTGCTTGAACTTGTAGTCCAATAGTTCCGTCACGTCAGACTCATCGTCGACGATCAGGATGCGCTTGAGATGTTCGGCGTCCATGGGTGCGTCATTACTTAAAGGCCCCACCAAACGAAGCGCCAGAGCTAGGTGACAATCGTGACGGTTGTGTTACGCTGCTTATATATAATCATAAGTCTATAATCATAAAGATGTTATGAAGTTAAGAAACACAAATGTCACACCGTGCGGTCGCAATCTTTACATAGACGGTGTTCCACGTGGAACACCGCCCTTCTCTCCCCTTCCCTTTGGGGTCTATTTGGCCCTGAATAGGACCATCAGGAGCGAGATGTCCGCTGGGTTCACTCCGCTGATCCGGCTGGCCTGACCTAGGGTCTTAGGCTGAATAGATTGGAGCTTCTGGCGGGCTTCGATACGTAAGCCGTAGGCTTTTAAGAAATCAAAGCCTTCAGGCACCTTAAAGGAGTCCAGGTCGTGCAGCTTGCGAGCGTTGCGCGTTTCGCGTTCCAAATAGCCGCGGTATTTGACCCGGTACATGACTTCAGCTTGGACTTCAGCGGCTTCGGCTAGGAACGACGGCGGCAAATCCTTGGGGGTTGAATCCCAGTTGCGGCGGATGACGTCGCCGGCAATCCCGCCAGGGATGGCTAGCTTTTCCAAGTATTCGATCCAATGGGCGACTTTTTCGGCCTTGGCTTGGATGCGGCCTAGGCGATCCATCGGGACTAAGCCGAATTCGGCGATTTTGTCTTTCAGGCGGAGTTCAGCGCTGCCGTGGTTGAATAAAAGGCGGAACTCAGCCCGGCTGGTGAACATCCGGTAAGGCTCCTGGGTGCCCTTGGTCACCAAATCATCAATCAGGACTCCGATATAGGCTTCGTCGCGGCCAAGGACCATGGGAGTCTGACCTTTGACCTTACAGGCGGCATTGACCCCGGCGACGAGGCCTTGGGCGCCGGCTTCCTCGTACCCAGAGGTTCCATTGATCTGGCCGGCAAAGAATAAGCCTTCGACCTTTTTGGACTCCAAGGTGGGGTAAAGCTGGGTAGGGGGCGCGAAATCGTATTCCACGGCATAGGCCGGGCGCAGCATAACGGCTTTCTCTAGCCCGGGGACCGAAGCCAGCATCTGTAGCTGGACCGCAAAGGGCAGGGAGGTCGAAAGGCCGTTGATATACCATTCGTCGGTGTTACGGCCTTCGGGCTCGAGGTAGAGCTTATGGGTGTCCTTATCCGAGAACTTCACAAACTTGTCCTCGATGGACGGGCAGTAGCGCGGGCCGACCCCGGTGATCTCGCCGCCAAAAAGAGGAGAGAGGTGGAGGTTCTCTTGGACAATCTTGCCGGTGGCGCTGGTCGCCTCGGTCATCCAACAGGATACCTGCTCGCTGCCAGGGGTCCATCCGGGGAGGCGCTCGCCGGCTTGTTCCACGTGGAACAAATCGGCCTGCTGGCGGGTATCGTGGAAGGCAAAAAGGGTGGGGGAGGCATCGCCCGGCTGCTCCTCACATTTGCTAAAATCGATGGACCGACCGAGGATGCGCGGGGGCGTACCCGTCTTGAGTCTTTGGAGTTCGATTCCAGCATCTAAGAAACTGTCTGACAGGGACTTAGCACTAAAATCACCCAAGCGGCCGCCCTCGGTTTTATTCGCCCCAATGTGCATCAGGCCGCGCAAGAAAGTGCCGGTGGTGACGACCACCGTCTTGGCGTGGAAGTCGAGATCGAGGTTGGTCTGGACCCCGACCACGGCGCCGTTCTTGAAGATGAGGCCAGTGACCTGGGACTGGAAGATGGTGAGGCCTTCCTGCAACTCGCAGAGATGCTTCATGCGGAACTGGTAGGCCTTCTTATCGCACTGGGCCCGGGGGGCCTGAACGGCGGGCCCCTTGGAGGAGTTAAGGAGACGGAATTGGATGCCGGTCACGTCGGCGGTCAGGCCCATCTCGCCCCCCAGGGCGTCGATCTCCCGGACGATGTGGCCCTTGGCCTGGCCCCCGATGGCGGGGTTGCAGCTCATCTGGGCGATGGTGTCCACGTTGCCCGTCAGGAGCAGGACATCCACGCCCATGCGGGCGGCGGCCAGGGCGGCTTCCACGCCGGCATGGCCGGCCCCGCAGACGATAACGTCATAGGGGCGGTCAGGCCCGA
>CALQQQ010000024.1 GCA_943332745.1 Opitutus sp. GAS368
CGTGTAGGTGGCGAACTCCGTACCATTGATGAGGACACGGGCCAGCAAGCCCGTGGTGGCCGGCACCAAGGTCGGGGCGGTCGTGAAGGTCACCTTGTTCGCCGCCGTGCCATAGGCACCGGTCAGATTCAAGACACTGCCCGTATTGAGGGTCAGCGAGGAGAAGGTCAGCGTGCTATTCTGGCCGCCCACGCTGTTATCGATGTTCAACGTGGAGAAACCGGAGCTAGCGGAGAAGCTACTGGTGGAGACTTCCGCCGAGGCGGCCGACGCGTTGACGAGATAATTAAGCGTCGCTCCGCCCTGCAGGATGATGGAGCGGTTACCGAGGCGGGTCGTGGTCGCCGTACCGCGGTCATCGATGATGAGCGTGCCATTTTGGCCGACGGTGAGCTGGCCCGTTGCGCCCAGCTTCACGCCAGCGCCACTGACACTCAAGGTGCCGTTGAAGATCGCGATGTTCGGCGTGAAGCCGGCATTGGCGCCGCCGGCCGTCAGGTTCACCGTCGTGCCATTGAGAACCTGGAAGTTGCTAAACGCGGGCATCGCCCCGGAGAGCGCGAGATTGATCGTGCCGCCTCCGACCAAGAGCATGGAGTTCGTGGCCACGATATTGCCGGTGAGGTTCAGGGTGGCTCCGCTATCGGCGCCGACATAGAACAACGTCCCCGCGACGTTGGTGAGCGTCCCGCTGAATGTGTTGTTACCCGAGACGGACTGGAGTACGCCCAGGCTATTCAGGCCTGAGCCCACCTGCGTCGTGACGCCCGAGCCGACAGTGACGTTGTTCGTGACCGTGATATTGCCGGCCAACTGCAGGGCACCGGACCCGACCTGATTAGCGGTCGTATTGGCAAGAATCGCGATGGTGCTCGTCCCGAGGCCGGTGCTATTGAGCAGGCGAATCGCGCCGCCGCTAATGGTCGTCGTGCCACTCCAACCGGAGTTACTGGCGTTGATGGCCAATACGCCGTTCTCATTCTTGATCAGGGCGGCCGTGGCGCCCGCTCCGGCATTAAGGTCAAAAGCCGTGTTCAACTGCAGGATATTCCCCTGCGTGACTTCCAGCGTGCGCGTATTGGTCGTGCCGGTAAATTGCAGCGACCGCTCGGTCGTGAAACTACCCGTAGCGCGGAAGGTCGAGGTGCCCGTCCTCGGGTTAAGTAGGATGGCGTTAGCCAGGTCGCCGAGCGCGCCGTCGGAAGCGGCGGCGATTACGCCGGACTGGATGTCGATTTTCTTACCGGCACCGCCGAAGGTGTTCCCGCTGTTACCGAGCACGAGCACGCCGGCACCGATCTTGGTGAAGCCGTACGCCCCGGAGACGACGCCAGAGAACGCCAGACCGGAAGGAAGGGCGGCCGGCGTGAGCGTCGCCACGCTAAAGGTGAGCGTGTCGTTGAAGACAAACGCCGCGGTATCCTCCAGCCCATAGCCGTTGCTATTCGTGATGGTCAACGAATACGGAATCGAGAGGGCGGACTGGATGATCTTGTTCGCCGCGTTCGGGAAAATCGGCCCCAAGCTGACACCTGACTTACCCACGGTGATGGCCGCGGGGCCGTCACTGACAATTGGGCCAGCCGCCAACACGGGCAGTCCGCCCAAGCCATCGCCATCGGTGAGTAGTTTGATTGCCCCACCATTGATCGTAAGGGTCCCCGAGATCAGCCCCATGACTAGGGTGCCTGCGCCGGATTTCGTCAGCCCCCCTGCCCCGCCCGCTTGAATCGGACCGAGCAACGTGAGGGTCGACGCGGGATTCACGACATTGATGGTGAAAGCGGCCGCGGGTAGCGTGGACGACCCGTTGAAGGTGAGATTATTGGCGCCGTTGAAAATGAGGTCGCCCTGCAGCACCAGGGGATTGGCGAGCGCATAGGCAGCTGAGCTGAGTAACGAAGTTCCAGTCGCCATCGTCAAGGTACCCGCGCCGACGGGACCGGTCACCACCGCAGAGCCGATGGTGGGCGTACTGCTGGCACCAATGACCAAACCGCCGGCCGTGACATTGACGCCACCCGGGAAAGCACTGGCCCCACTGAGTTGGAGCAAGCCGTTCCCCGCCTTCGTCAGCGTGCCGGTATTGCTGGTGCCGATTCCTTGGAGCACTGCGGAAATACTGAGCGTGGGTGCGGTCGGCGAGATGTTCTGCCCATTGATGATCGCCGGGGCGACAACGATGCTGACCGTATTGGCACTCGCCGCATTGAGCTGGCTACCGAAATCAATCGCCGTCCCGCTGATCGTCGGCAGCGAGGCTGGATTGCTCGACTGCGCGTAAAGCGGGGCCGTGCTCGCCGTCGTCCCATTGGCGGTCAGGCTGAGGAGCGTGCCCACGGCGGCGGAAGGGGTGGCGGTACTATTGCCGCCATTACTATTAAAGGTGAGGCGCGTGAGCGTGTTCGTGCCGACGAGGGTCAGGACCGCATTGCTATTCAAGGAGACCGCCTGGGCGGCGATGGTGCCATTCACCTGCGTAACCGTGCCACCGTTGATCGTCAGGCCGCCCGCGGGCAGATACCCCGCCGCTCCCGCCACGCCGATTTGCAGGGTGTTCTGGTTGACGACCGTGCCGCCGGAATAAGTGTTCGCCGCATTAGCGAGAATGATCGCACCAGTGACCCCTTCGGACCCGATATTAGCCCCCCAGGTAATCAAGCGAACGGACTGGCCGGCATTATCGGCGAGGGCGGCATTGACGGTGAGCGGCGCCAGCTGCTCCATCCCATAGTAATAGAAGAAGAGATCCTGCGGCGAAGCCGGTGACGCGCCCCCGGCGGTGATCACGCCTGGCAGAGCCGCCGTCCCAATGCTCATGCCCCCCGTCAACGAGTTTTGGACATTCTGAATCAAGAGACCCCCGCTGGCGACATTGAGCACATCATTGGCGCCCGTGAACGTAAGGGCAACGGAACCAGCTGTACTCGCGGCCAGATTCAAAGAATTGATGATGGCACCGCCGGCGGGAAGCGTGGCGTCCGCCGAAGGGAGACGGATATTCTGCGTGGGCTGAGCCGTTGCCGGGAAGGCCGTTGCATCATACCCGCGACCGCCCACCACATTGAGCGCGGCGACCCCGAGTCCCGGAATGTAAGTCGCGAACTCTTTCAAGGAGTATCTGAAATAACCCGAATTAATCACCGACCAGCCACCGATTAGGCCGTTCGTGAGCGTCGGCGGGGTCGTGATAATAATGTTTTCGCCGAAACTCCCGAGGAGGCCTAACTGACCCGTGCTACTGTTAGTGTAATTCTGGGCGAACATCACCGTCGCCCCAGCGGCGGCGTTTCTCGTCAGCGAGGCCAGCGTCAACACCGCGCCCTGAGGAGTCTGGGCACTCGAGTTGCTGCAATTGGCCGAGCTCAGGGTGCTCGCCCCGGAAGCCAAGGTCACCGCCCCGACGGTCTCGGTGGTCATCGCGCCACGTCGATTGTAAAGGGAGAAGCTACCACCATTGAGCGTGAGCGTCGTCGTATCGTTGATGCGATTATTGAGCTCCAACAAGCCACTATCGTTATCTAGAATCAGCGATCCGTAGTTTAACGTGATGGCTGAAGTGCCCGAAAGGCGACCGTAGTCCTGGAGTTTGGTGATGCCACCCAGCAACAGGGTGTCGCCGGTGTAAGTGTTATCCGCGGAGAGGGTGAGGACCTGCCCACTGCCGGTGCCATTGGTGCGCGCAAAGTAAATCGGGCCGGTGATCTGGCCCGCGAAACGACGGGCGGAGGCGGTATTCGTCACGAAGGTGGACGCACCCCCCGTCGTCGTGAGCGTCCCACCCACTGTGGTGAGACCATATCCGGTGGTCGTTTGGCTCGATAAGTCGCCCGAATACTGAACGCCGCCGTTGAGGTCGACCGTTGCCCCCGTGGCCACGAAGAGCGAGGTGCCAGGGGAAAGCGTGTTCGTGCCCCCCGCGGCAAGCTTCAGGGTGCCATCGTTGACCATCGTATTGCTGGTCACGAAAATCGGCGAGTTGAGCGTCAGCGTACCCCCTAGCGACTTCTGGAAGGCCATGGTACCGACAAGGGTGCCATTGACGGTGAGGCTCGACCCGGTGTTGACGAAGAAATATTCCTCATTCGAACCGAACGCGAGCATCAGGCCACTCCCGATGATGTGATTTCCACCGCCTGTGGCCAGCACTCCACCCGTGGTGACAGTGAGTACCGATGAGGCTAGCGATGAACCAGTGCCGCCGAGGGTGAGCGCCGACGCACCGTCAATCTTGACCGCATTGAGCGTCTTAGCCGAAAGATTAATCAGGCCAGTCGTCGAAGCGCTGCTGAGCCGGAAGGTGTCCGTCGCCAAGACCGCCGCGGCGTTGATATTGGCGTTGTTCTGGTAGGCGGCGTAGGCTTGGACGCCGAAAGCATTAACGGTGGTGCCATCCGTGTTATAGGTCGCGAAGTCCGTCCCATTGACGACCATCCGGGACAACAAGCCGTTCGTCGCCACGACCGCCCCACCCACCAGCGTCGGGGGCGTCGTGAAGATGATCTTATTGGTGGCGGTACCGAAGCCAGCACCGGAACCACCCTTCACGAAATTAGCCGTATAGTAATTTGTACCGTTGACCGAGGCGAACGTCAGCGTGCTGGCCTGGCCGCCGTTATTCGTCACCTTGATTGTGGCATTCCCGACGGTGCCGAAAGTCAGCCCGCCGAAGGTCTCACTGGAAGCGCCCGTGGTATTAGTGACATACTCCAAGGTGGTCGGTCCGCCGAGCATGGCGACCGCTCGCCCGCCACCAAGGCGGTTCGCGACGGCGGTACCACGGTCATCGATACGCAAGGTCGAGCTCTCGGCGATCGTGATGGCACCGGTGCCACCGACACTGCCGACGCCGGACCCATTACCGACCACCAAGGTGCCGCCAGAGAGGGTGATCGGGCTGACAAAGACCGGGCTGGCCACCCCGAGGGTGGTCGTGCCGGCGCCAACTTTGTTCAGGGTGGTGGCCGCCCCCGTGGCGAGCGCGGTCGTGGTGAAATTAATCGAGCCGCCGCCGGCCAATGTCAGCGAAAAGACGCCGCTGATGGCTCCGGTGAGATTCAACGTCGCCCCGGCGTCGGCCCCGATGGTCACGTTATTGCCCATCGTGATGGCGCCGCTTGAGGTGTTGGTGCCCGCGACCGCCTGCAAGGAACCCCCGTTATTGATGCCGTTGGTATTGAGGGTCAGGGGCTCAGCAATCGAAACATTGTTCAGCTGCAACGCGGCCCCGACGCGATTCGGCACGGTGGTGCCGGCGGTGGCGAGGCCAAGCGCCCCGGCGTTGCTGACGCGCACGGCCCCATCGTTGATCACCAAGGTGCCATTCCAGGTGCTATTGTTGGCGCTGATCTCCAGGATGCCGTTATCGTTCTTCGTCACCGCGTTGGTGACCCCGCCCGTCCCGAATGTGAAAGCACTCGTCAGCGTGAGCATGCTGTCGTTCCCGACATCAATCGTGTTGGCGGCGGCATTCAGGTTGATGACGCGAGCCGTCGAGAAAGTGCCGGAGGCCCGGAAACCGTAGGTCGTGGAATTCGTGCTGATGCGGATGACGTTGGTGCTATTGCCCAAGGCGCCGTCGGAAGTCGCCTGGAGGATGCCACCGGTGATGTCGATGATCGAGGAGGTGCCACCAAAGCTATTGGCCGCGTTAGTGAGCACCATGGTACCCGCTCCGGCCTTGGTGAAGACCACCGTGGCCGCGCCGGTCGCGCCGCCGGAAATCGCCCCATTGAAAGTCAGCCCTTGGATGAGGCTGGAGCTGCTGGCCGTGGCGACGCTGAAAGACGGCGAGGTGGCCGTTAACGTCACCGCGTTGGGGACGACCAGTCCGTAGCCGTTATTGTTCGTAACCGTCACGCCACTCCCCAATCCCGTGACCGAGGCCGGGGCCAAAATCTTATTCGAAGGTGTCTGGTAAAGGTAAATGTCCAGGAAACCGAAGGAGCGGCCGAGGGTAATCGTCGGGGCACCGTTATCGAAAAGAACGTTACCTAAGGTGATGGTCTCGGGCGAACCGGTGCCATCCCCATTGTTCAAGAGGGAGACGGAATTCGGTGAGCCGAGGGCGTTGGCGTCGAAGTCACCGGTATAGCCCGTCGAATTGAAAACCACGGCACCGAGACCCGTGCGGGTGAAGTTCGTGATCGAGGCGATGTTCGCGATCGGCGCGGCCAAGACGACCGTGAGCGATGGGCTGTCGACCTGAATGGAGGCAATCGGCGAAGGCAGATTACCCATCGAGTTGGAAATCGTCAGGGTGCTCGCAGACGTGCCTGTATTGGCGAAGATTGGCGTGCCGGCGAACGACAGCGGATTTGCCAAAGTATAACTCGCGTTCGCGACCATCAGGCGGGTGCCCGCGGCGAACGCCACGCTCCCGAGTCCGAGTGGCCCCGAAGTGATGACGGGGGCGGTGGCGACCGTGCTGGCCCCAATGGCCACGGCGCCGGCCGCAACCGTGAAGTTACCGCCGAAGGTATTCACCCCACTCAGTTGCAGGACACCCACCCCGGTCTTGGTGATGGCGGCATTCGGTCCCGTAATATTAGAAGTGATGCTCAGCGTCGCGAGCGTGTCCGTCAACACGGGTCCCCCGGGAGAACGAATGCCGTCAATATTGAATGTATTCGACGTCGAAGCCAGCGCCAGCGTGCCCGTATCAATAGAGGAAACGATGCGCGGATTCGTCGAGGTCGCGGTGACGGGCGTCGCGCTCGTCAACGTGAGCGTGCTACCGGCACCAACGCCGACATAGGAGAGCATGAAGCCACCCTGCTCCCCGCCGTGATTATTGAAAGTGATGCTGCTCAGGGTGTTCGCCGTGGACGCATCGAACGTCAGACGAGCCGAACCATTCATCGTCAGGTCATTCGTCGCCGCGATGGCGCCGGAACCGTAAGTGGTGACAATGGTGAAAGCCGTACCCCCGGAACCGTTCACCGTCAGGCCACCCGCAGGAATGACGACCGCACTCGCGCTCGGCGGGAAGATGTTAACCGCACCGGCATTGATGATGGTGCCGCCCGTGTAGGTATTCGCGGCGGTGAGGTTGAGGATCCCCGTGCCGGCCTTGACGAGGCGAACCGCGTTACCGGTGCCGTTATCGGTAATGACGGCATGGAGATTGAAACCAACGGCGGCGTTAAAAGTGCCGGCGGCGCCCGTAGCGAGCGCATTACTGCTCAACGTGGCGGTGAGACCGACGGTATCGACCGCCGTCACAAAGGTACCGACAGGGAGATTCGCATTGGTGACCAAAGCGCCCTTGAAGAGGTTGGTGACGCTGGTGAGCGTCAGGACGTTACTCCCAAGGGTGGTCGAGGCCGTCGCATTCCCGGTGAAATTCGTGGACGTCTGGGAATTATTATAAACGACGAGTTCGCGCACCCCGGAGGACTCGGTGCCGCCGGCGGTCAGGATGCCGCGGGCGGTCAGTGTGCCGATGTTGGTGACGCCATAGACGCTATTACTGCGCAGCAGGCCGCCGAGCTCGAGATTGAGGATGTCGCTCGGGCTGGCGAAGGCGATGTGATTACCCGTGCTGCCGGCGAAACGAATAAGGGAGGTAGTCGTAGTGCCGGGTGGAAGCGTCGTGGTGGCCTCCACGGTGTCTAAGGTGAATAGCTGGGTGATCTTCCCGGCGCCGAGATCGAAATCGTAATGGGTAAAACCGCCCTGCCCCACCACGCCGACACCCAACGCCGTGTTATAGGCGGCGTAATCCGTCGTATTGGCGATGGCCCAGGCGCCGAGGATGCCGCGGTTCAGCACCGCGGGGGTCCCGGCGAAACCAATCCGGGCGGAGTTACCGACCTGACCCAGATTAGTACCCGCGAAATTGATGGTCGCGCCGGCCCCGCGCGAGAGACTTCCAAACGTGAGGTCGACGGAGCTGATTGTGCCACCGCCGAGGGTGGCCGTGAGATTATTATCCCCTTGGGCGAGCGTCAGGGCACCGAAGGTTTCGGTCGCCGCCGAGCCGTAATAGCCCGCGTACCCGAGGCTCGCGCCCCGCATCGTGATGGGGGCGGTGTCGCTGATCAGGTTATTATTCTGCGCCAGAACATTCACATTATTAGTGATATTCACCACCGCGTAGTTGAGCGTGATGGCCGACGTATTCAGGAGGGTCGCAGCTTCCTGCAGGATCGTGGTCCCGCCCAAGAAGGCGGTCGCACCGCCCTGATTCAACGGCCCGCCCAAAGTGACCGTGTAACCGCCGACGCGGGCGAAATTCACGGAAGCGCCGCTCACCGTGCCGCCGAAGTAAGTACTAAAACCACTGTTATTGAAGACGAACGTCCCCACGCCCGTGGTGCTCGTGATGGTACCGGCCGCATTCGCCACACTGCCCTGGGTGAATAGCCCCTGCACCAACAGGGTGTTGCCGTTCAGATCGAACGTGGCGCCCTTTTCGACATTAAAGCCCGAGGTCGCCGGAAACGCATTCAGCGGGGTATTTAATTGCACCGTGCCATCCGCGATATTGATGACCCCCGCCGAATACTGACGGGCCGAAACGATGAGCGTGCCGCCAAGGCCCTTAGTGAAAGTACTGCTGATGATCGAACCCTGCAGGTCTAGGGTCGAGCCCGAGGCGACTTGGATATACCCATCGGTGCCGAAACCAAGCCGGGTCGCCGAGAGGACGTGGGTGACGCCACCGCCAACGAGGAGTCCGCCACTGCTCAGCGTCAACATGCTGTTAGCCGGAAGGGCTACCGTCCGCGCCGTGGAATCCGTGATGGCGAGGGCGTTGAGGGTCTTCGAGGCGGTGAAATCATCCGTGGCATAGGCAGCGGTAACCTTGACCGTATCCGTCGTGGCCGCGGTGTTGACGTCCGTGCCGGCCGCGTAAGCCGAGAAAGCCATTACGCCCAAGGAAACATCGTACTTCGCGAAGTCCGTACCACTAATAAAGACCCGAGGGAGAATGCCACCCACGGCCGTTGGTGCCGTCGTAAAGAGCAACTTATTGGTGGAGCCGAGGGCGGAAGATCCGCTGACATCGAGCACCGCGGTGTTGGTGGTGCTATTGACGCTGGCATATGCCAAGGACGCAAAGGTGAGCGTATTGGCACCGACCCCCGTGAGGCTGATCGCGCTCTTGGAGTAATAGAGCTGCAGCGGTCCGGCGGTTTCGGTGGTCGCGGAGGCATTGCTGATGACGCCCAGCGTACCGCCTTGCAGCGTCACCGCACGGCCCGCGATGCGTCCAGAGGCCTTCAGGGCCCCGCTGCTGTCCAGGTTAACGACCGCCCCCGAACGGATATTCAAGCCGCTGCCCGCCGTGGTGCTGATCAGGTTGACGCTACCGGCCGAACCACGCAGGTTAACCGTCCCGCCTTCCACGCGAAGGTCCCCGGTGATGGTATTGGTGCCAGTGAGATTAAGGGTACCCGAACCGAGGTAATAAAGGCTGCCGCCCGTCGCGGTAGTAGAAACCACCCCGGTGATATTCGTCGTGCCCGACCCGAGCAGAACCATGATACGACCGGTAGCCGCTTCGGTCTGCACCAAGCTGTTGGAAATCGTGAGCTCCGCGCCGCCGCTGAGGTTATTGGCCAGGGAACGACTCTGTCCGGTGACGGTGACGACGCCCGACCAGACCATGCTGCCCGTGCCACTGAGCGTGCGACCGACCAGCGGGCCGTTGATAATATTAACCGGATTGGCAAAAGTGCCAGCCAGTGCGGAGGTCGCCTGGAGGATGCCGCCGTTAAAGTTCACCGGATTGGTGCTCGCCCCCACGGCGCCGGTCTTATCGAGAATCAGGGTGCCTTGCGTGAGCGTCAGACCACCGGTGAACGTATTCGGCGTGGAACCTGAGAGTTTAAAGTAAGCGTCGCTGGCGATGGCGACGTCCCAGTAAGTGGACTTCGAGCCATTGGAGATGACCCCATTCCAAACCGTCGAGCCCGTCCCACGCACACTAATACCCTGACTATTCGTCGCATCTAGGTTGAGGTAGTTACCGTTGATCGTGAGGAGCGCTCCGCTATCGAGGTTGTTACTAAAGGTCGTACCGTTATTGCCGGACTGCTTGGTGACATTGGCATTGAACACCATGGAGTTCGGGCCCGCGAAGACCCCGGCCGCATTATTGGCCAGCGTCAGCGACTGAGAGGTGATCAGGGGACCCCCGTAGGCGAAGATGCCGCCGTTATTCAGGGTGATGACTGGATGCGCCCCGATGCCATTGACGGTGAGGCCGAGTAAACCGCCGTTCACATTGATCCCACCCGTCGCGGTGCTCGCTACGGCGGGGTTAAGAATCCACACGCCCCCGTCGTCCTTACTGACCCCCAACAACGGGGGGTTAGTCGCGCCAGTGCTATTGGATAGCACCATATTCATCTGATTGGCGTCGGTATTCACCCCACGCAGAGCCAGGAACAATGTTCGCCCGGTACCGTTCTCCGTAACCGTATTAACGAAAGTCCCATTCAGGATGAGCGGGCCGCTGCCGGTGGCGTCGATGCGGTAAGACTTACTACCCCCGTGTTGGGAGGAAGACGTGAACGTCAA
>CALQQQ010000025.1 GCA_943332745.1 Opitutus sp. GAS368
GTCAGGGGCCAATCACTGAGTTTTCCATCCACGGTGGGGGCAGTGGCGTTCAAGGGCACGGCAAGGATGCCCGTGCCGCGGCTTTTTTGCCGGGCGACTTCGGCGCGGTCGAACCATTCGCGGGCTTTTTTCAAATCATCCGTAGTGACGGTGAGGCTTTGATCTGGCAGACGCTTCAGAGTCTCGAGGCCATCGACGCGCACGAGGCTGGTCCGGGCGCCATCGATGAGGAAGACTTTGCCATCGGGTGTCTGCGTCATGCTGGGCCAGAAGTTTTCATCGTGCAGGGAGACATCGGTGACGTCCATATTGCGCGTAGCGACCGGGGCAGCCCAGTTCGGCCTTAGGCGGATGTCATGGAAGAGGGTGCTGACGAACATACCGTCGGCGGTGAAGAGGTACATATTCCCCATGTTGGCATTAATGCCGAACATCGGGCCAGCGGGGCCCTGGATGAAATCGCCGAGCAGGCGGGTGTGCCCGACAACCATGCCGGGTCGGTCTGGGACAGCCGCTTCATGGCTAGCATGCAAACCGGGCCATGCACTAGGGTAACTCCATCGGGGCTCGCCCTTCAGCGTGCCGCCGAGTCCATGCGGAGAGAACGGTGCGACGGCGTTGGTGGAGATGCTCCAATCTGCACCGAGCAACGTCTGATTTCCACCGCTGGAAGGGGGTCGACCGCCGGCGGGGCCGAGTCGGGTCGGCCTGAAGTCATATTGGGGTACGCCCTGGGCATCGAAACCGGTCGAGCTGAAGAGCGCCGTATCCTCGCCGAGTTGTGTGACAACGAAACCGAGATCGCGGGTGACGGTTACGCCGCGGGCCGACCCTTTGATCATCTTCAGTTCATCAACCTGCGGCTGGCCGTCATGGTTGGTGTCGACCCAGAGGAAGGTGGCGTGCTTGTCGGGCTGAGGGTTATCCTTATCGGGCGTGGTTCCTTCTGGCCAGGCAGCTCGGAATTCAGGTTTGCGGAGAAACTCCCACGCGTGGGCATCGCCGAAGGCGGCAACGAGCCGAGCGGACTGGCCGTCATCGCGCCAAACGAAAGCGGCATTGTCGCCACCCGTGGGAGTGTGTGTGTAGCAACTCGTAAAGTAGCGGGTGCCTTTGCTTGCCCGCGGGTAAAGTGGCCAATCGGGAGAGTAGGGACCGTAATGGGCTTCGAGGAGCGGACTAGGCCGAGCAAAGACCCGTTTCAATTGGTCGGTGCCATTTTGCCAATTGAGTGCGAACTCCATGCCCCGGTAGAAGAATTTACCTGCATCCTGCGAATCCAGGACACCGCCGCCGCCGTACTCCGCGGGTCCGTAGAAAGTGCGATCGAGTTTGCCTTCATTCGACCAGACGGTAATCCGTCGGGGATTGTTGTCGGCTTCCGCAACCCACACGCGGCCTTGCGAATCGAGAGCCAGGCCGTTGGGATTATTGAGGTGAAGTGGGTTATAGTCTCCCTCGGCCGGGGCTCCTGGCTTGCCGATTTTCCGGAGGGGTTTTCCGGCGGCGCTATAGATCTTGATTTGATGGGCGTTGCCGCGATCGGTGATGAGCAGCTCGCCCGTGGGGCTGATGATGATATGTCGCGGATCTTCGAGCCCATCGGCAATCAGGGTTTCGGCATGGGTGGTTTTGGCTGAAGCAAAGGCGAGCAGTTTGCGCCCGCTGAGAACCAGCATGCGCCCTTGCGCGTCAAACGTGACGCCGCGCGGGCTCTCTACGTTGAGGCGGCCGCTGATGGTGCCGGCTTTGGCGTCGACGAAGATCAGTTCATTCTGCCGCAGCATCGCGCAGACAATCATCCCGTCATGCACCGCGATGGCGCTGAGGACGAATTGCCGGTCTCCGCCTTCGAAGCCTTCGAGGAGCGCTGGCCGCGGATCGGTCGGCTTTTTGGGACTCTGGTCGTCGCCGAGCCGGGTTTTGAAAATGGGTTGATCACCGAAGGTCTTGGTTTTGGCGGTGAGGCGCAGTTCCCCTTCCCAGACGGAACCAACGTAGCAGAGGTGAGTGGGGGTGGCGTTGGCGCCCGTATCAACGGCGAGGGTGGGCGCACCGGTCCAATTTCCGCCGATCCAGCCCTGGCCACCAAGTTTGGTGCCATCTTCATGGAGCCACTGTAAACCGTGTCCGCCTTCAGCGACGTAGCATCCGGTGAAGATCAAGGGCTTACCGTCAGCGGTGCGTGATCCAGGGACAGCGGCGATGCTTGTGGGTGGCGTGTGGGTCGTTCCCCAACAGCCGGTCTTGTCCGCGGTCTCCCAAGCCGGCTTGCCGGCGCTGTAGAGGCTGAATTCATAGCGGAGGCTCAGCGGCTTGCGCCACAGGCCGCGCACGGTGTAGTCGCCAGGTGCCACCGGGCGGGTCGGGATATTGTAGACGCCGTGTTTGGCGGCTTCGGGGTCGCGGAGGAGGTCGTCGCTGCCATCCCACCACGCGATATTCTCGCCGGCCGGGAAGGGGGTCTCGCTGACGAGATTACGCACGCGGCGGCCCGCTTGATCTTCGATGACCAAAGTCACCAAGCCTGCCTCGGGGAGCGTGAAGCGCACGGGAATCGGCGGAGACTCTTCGCGCGACTTAGGCAGGACGATGCTCGCCAGTGCTTTATCCTTAAGCGGCACCAGTGCCATCAACTCACCGAGCCAGACGCGTTTGCCGTCTCGATCGCTTTTCTCCAAGTGGCCGCCTTTACTCCCTTTCATAACGGCGGTGATGCGCACCCGGATGGCCCGCGTGCTTACCGGGTGGTCGAAGGTAATCCAGTTCGGGCCGAGCGCGCTGGGGTAGAAGGTTTTCAGGTTTTCGCCGGTGCCGACCCGCGTCCAGGCCGAGGCCGGTGCCACGCTGACATTCGCATCGTCGGCACCGGTGAAGGCGTCGACCTCGCAGGCGGCAAATCCCGCCCAGAGTAGACAGAGTCGCTCCAAGTTGACGGCTTGCGGCCAAGTGAGCGTGATGACTTCAGGATGCTCCGCTGAAATTACAATGGGGGCGCCTTTCTCGGCGTTTTCCCAAGTCAGCCAAGTGCTGTTGTGGGATTCGTCGACGATTTTCATCGAGACGTCTTCGCGGGCTCGGGATTGTACGAGTGACTGCGGAGCGATGTTGCCTAGGCGATCGGAGAGGAGCCAGAGGCCCGCGAGATGTCCAGCGGTACCTTTGTCTCGGGCAGCCGGGGTATGGCTGAAGCGGAGGGCCCGGGTGGAGGTGCCGGGGGGTAGCACCCAGAGTCCGTAAGCCCCTTCGGCGACTTCTTCGTTTGTTTCCGCCCCGTTTACCAAGCGCTTCGCGGGAAGCCATTGAGAGTCATCGGCGAGATCGCCTGGATAGGCGGCATCGGATTTCAGGACGCTTAAGGAGCCACCGCCGCCCACGAGTATGCTCCCCACAGGAATGGCCTGGGTGAAGCCGATGCGTAAATAACGAACCCCGGGGGCACGGCCGGCTCCATAGGTGGCGCCTCTCCAGTGGGTCGTTGCTTGCTTGTTCCAGACCACGGCCTTGGGTCCCAGTTTCGCTGTCTCTTTGTCGCCTGGCACGAGCGATTCCGGAGCCGTGCCGATCCGTTCCGAAAAAGTAGCAGCATCGAGCAGATTGGCGTCGAAGGCTGTGAGAGGTGCAGCGGCGTGCAGTGTGGCCGACTGGACGAGCAGCACGATGCTGCATAGAGACAAGATGATTTTCATTACAAAATACGGATGTTCAAGCGATGGGGTAAATTTCAATCGCTCATTCCCGGCCGTGGAATTGTTCTTCTTGCGGTAAAGCGATGACCTTCCATGTGGCCGGGTAGAAGCGCACGATGCGGCGGGGGCGGTAGCCTTCGAGGAGCATGTCGCACTTCACTTTGATTTGGACGCCGCTGCTGCCGGGCTCGCGTGATCCTTTCTTGATATCGAGAATATTACCGCCTTTGCGGTCGTTGACCGGGTCGTACGTCATCAGGCTGTCGCGGGCGACGGCGATGGTGCCCTTGGGGGCTTTGGGGTTGTCTTCGGGCTTGGAGAGCGGCCATCCGAAGGGTTTCTCGTCGATGAGGGTTAGTTCGTCGAATAGCTTGGGGTCGATGCCACCGAAGAGCGTGAGGGTGACAATCTGGGCACGATCATCGACGGACTGAATCCAAGCCGGTAAGCCGTGCTCCCGGACGTGGTCTCGGTGGGTCGCGAGTTGAGCTTGGGTGGCGTGCGTGCGGGAGGTTTCATCTACCCACACGCGGGTGATGCGGCCTGGGCTGTAGAGGGTGGCCCAAGTGAGGTTGAGGAGTACGGTCTGGCCAGGTTGCAGTGCTTTCAGGTCCGCAAAGCCGTTGCCTTGGAAGACTCGGGTGCTGCTCAGTAAATCGAAGACCGCGGGCTTACCTTTGCCGAAGGGCTTACCGTCGGCCATGAGTGTGGCGGTGAGTTTGGCGGTCTGGAGGTCGACGCGCTCGATTTTCCAGAGCTGCTGCTGGCGCGCATGGAAGGTGAAATCGTCTTCAATCCGGAAGCAGCGACGAAATTCCCATTCAGGGGTCTTACGTTCCCAGGAGGTTTCGGGCAGGGCTGACTTGTCGCCGGGCTTGGCGAGGTAGAACAAGCCATGCAGGTGGGTGCCCAGCGGTATGTCTTGCAGTGCTGCCGGTGCGCCGTGGTACCAGATGGATCCATACGGTAGCATCGTGGCATCAAGCGGCAGATCGAGGACGCTGGCGTCCTGGCTGTCATTGCGATCCACGCGAATTTGCAGGCGGCGTTCCAAGTGGTTGACGTGGATGAGTTCGCCGGAGATGGCATGTGCCGAGCCTTCCGGCGGGAATTCGCCATCGACCGGCTGGAACCATTTCAGCGGCTTGCCGTCGCGCTCGACCTTGAGGGCGGCGGGCCCTTCGGCGTCAGTGCGGAAGGCCGGCTGATTCGCAGCTGCGAGAATGCCTGCGAAGCTGAGGAGCAGAGGAAACAGGTGACGCATAGAAGTTCAGGCGAGGATTTCCTTCACGACGTCGCCGTAGACGTCGGTCAGGCGGAAGTCGCGACCGAGGTGGCGGGCGGTCAGTTTTAGGTGATCGACACCGAGCAGGTGGAGGATGGTCGCGTGGAGGTCGTGGACGTGGATCTTGCCGGCGACGGTGCGGTAACCCATCTCGTCGCTTTCGCCGTAGGTGAGGCCAGCCTTGATGCCGCCGCCCGCCATCCATGAGCAGAAGCTCTCGGGTTGGTGTTCGCGGCCGTGCTTATCGATGGGTGATTTGCCGCTGAGATCTTGGCTCCACGGCGTACGGCCGAATTCACCGCTCCAGAGTACGAGCGTGTTTTCGAGTAGGCCGCGGGACTTTAGGTCCTTGATGAGGGCGGCGACCGGTTGATCGGTCTGCGCGCAGAGCTTGGGGAGGTTGCCGCGGATATCGCCGTGGTGATCCCAGCCGCCGACACTGACCTGCACGAAGCGGACGCCGGATTCGCTCAGCTTACGGGCGAGGAGGCAGGCGCGCCCGAACTTATCGGTGTCCTTGCCGCCCACACCGTAGAGGTCGAGGGTCGCCTTGGATTCCT
The DNA here is from genome assembly GCA_943332745.1 of Opitutus sp. GAS368. The sequence goes on from CALQQQ010000025.1 coordinate 5,535, forward strand.
TCGACAGGTCGACGATCTCCGGGGTGGTTGTCTGCATGCGGAAGGCCAGTTCCATGCTCTTGATCATGCCTTCCATGCTTTCATCGCCGACGACATCGCTCTTCAGTTGGCGATTCATCCGCTGGATGAGATCGAGGCGCTTGCGCTGAATCGCCGCGCTCTCGGAGGCGTTGCCGAGGTTTTCGATGGGCAGGCTTTGGGCGCTGGCCGGGACGGTGAGGCTGGTCCCTTGGTGAGCAGCCGGCAGGAAGGAGTTGTCGTAGGTGCGGATACCCTGCGGGTGGATGGTAACAAAACTCGGCAGATTTTGATTCTCTGTTCCGAGTCCGTAGCTGATCCACGAGCCCATCGACGGACGGACTTCGGTGAAGGTGCCCGTGTGAAATTGCTGGGTGGCACCGGCGTGCTGGGGATTATCCGCGTTCATGCCACGGAGCAGGCAGATATCGTCCGCGACGGTCGCCAGGTGCGGAAGTAGGTCTGAGATCATCATCCCACTCTTTCCCCGAGGGCGGACGGGCGCCTGGGTGCCGAGTGCGAGGAATTTCTCCGTGCCCACCTGAGTAATCTCTTTGCGCAGGGGCGAATCGATGCTTTTACCGTGGCGGTCGTTGATGAAGGCCTTCGGGTCGAAGAGGTCGATCTGGGACGGGCCGCCCTGCATGAAGAGGAAGATGACGCGTTTAGCTTTGGGGGCGACGCCGTTGGTGTACGACGCAGTGGGCACGACGGCGGCACGGAGCAAATCTTGGAAGGCGAGGGCGCCGAAGCCGCAGGCGGTGCGCTGCAGCATCTGACGTCGGCTAATAGGTGGAAGCATGGGCGTGGGGCTTTAAAGTCGGTAGATGAAGGCGTTCGATGCCAGTAGGCTGTGGCAGAGTTCCTGCCAGCGGGCGGCTTCGAGGGCATCGGGTGCGCGCGGCTTCTTGAGTAGCGGGTTAATCTCTTGGAGGAAGTTTCGAGCACTCACGCGCTCTTCGGCGTTGATCGGCCGATTCCAAGCCCGCAGCCAGAGCGCCTCGAGGCGGGCGTTTTCATCCGCATGGGCGGAGATGAGTTGTTTTGCCAAGGAGCCGGCCCGCTTGCGGACCAGGTCGTTATTCAGTAGGAAGAGTGACTGCGTCGGCATGACGGTCTGGTTGCGCTGGCCGGTGATGCCGGCAGGGTCGGCGAAGTCGAAGAAGCTCCGGATCTTGTCCGCAGAAGACGCTCCATTGCGCATCACCGGGAGGTAGACCGTACGTTCGAATTCTTGGGAGGGGCGGGATTTGCGATGGTGGTAACTCGGCGGATTGATGCCAGCGGCCGCGAGAGCGCCGGTATTTTCGATGATCTCGAGGGCCAGGGAAGGGCCGCCCGATTTGGTCGCGAGTTCGCCGCTGACCTTGAGCAGGGAGTCGCGGATGGCTTCGGCTTCGAGGCGTTGGCGGTTCATGCGCCAGAAGAGGCGGTTCTCAGGGTCGAGGCTCAGGCCTTCGGTGTGATTGGCGCTACTGAGCCTGTAAGCATGGCTGAGGACGAGGCCACGGAGGAGGCGCTTCTGCGACCAGCCGTCGGCCATGAAGCGGGTCGCAAGGTGGTCGAGCAGTTCGGGGTGGGAGGGGCGCTCGCCGCGTTCGCCAAAGTAATCGACGCTGCGCACGAGGCCCTCGCCGAAGAGCTTCTGCCAGAGACGATTCACCGTGACACGGGCGGTCAGCGGGTTGCGGCGGTCGGCAATCCATTCAGCGAGTTGGAGGCGGCCGCTTTGGCCGGCTGGGATGGCGGGGAACTTATCCCAGGATGCGACGCGCAAGGCACCGCGGGGGACGACGGCAGCGGGGGCGTAGGGATTGCCGCGCACGTAGATCGGCATGTCGGCCGGCTTCGCATCGTCTTGCATGGCGAAGGCCTTGGGAGCCTTCGATTTGAAGAACTCGGCATGTTGGATTTCGCTCCCTTTGATTTTCAGGAGCGCAGCGATTTCATCGCGGCGCTTGGTGAGTGCATCCTTTTCTGGAGAGGGCTTGGGGGTGGGCGCGGCGGCGACGGGTACGGCCTTCTCGTTTGGCGTGGCGGGTTTGGCTGGGGTGGCTTTTTCGAGGGCGGCGAGTTTGGTGACGACGACTTTATTTTCTTCGGTCAGCTTGGCCTGTTCCGCTTTCATCGCGGCGAGTTTGGCGGCGTGATCGGCTTCGGCCTTCTGTCGCTCCGCGAGCTGCGTCGGGGATTCTGGCAGAGTCACGCTGCGGATGGTGCTCCAGACGCCAAAGCCGACCATCTTGCCGGAAGAGGGAGAACTACGCAGCATGCCGCCCATACCATAGTAGTCTTCGAGCCCTATGGGGTCGAACTTATGGTCATGGCAGCGGGCACAACCCATCGTCATGCCAAGGAACGCCCCGCCGATTTTGATGAGCTGGGTGTCGATGTGATCCGTCTCCATCTTGGCCTTGTCGGGATTCACGATCTCGAGGTCGCCGACCTGCAGGAAGCCTGTGGCAATAATCTGTTCCGCGCGTTGTTCCGGCGCGGAGGCGGGCATGAGGTCGCCGGCGAGCTGCTCTTTGATGAACTGGTCGAAAGGCTTGTCCCGATTGAAGGCTTGGATGAGGTAATCGCGATAGCGCCAAGCGTGTTCCGCGAAGACTTCGTTGGAGGTGCCGATCATGTCGGCGTAGCCGGTGAGATCGAGCCAGTGGCGGGCCCAGCGCTCGCCGTAGGTCGGCGAAGCGAGCAGGCGGTCGACGACTTTGGCGTCGGCGTCGTCGGACTTATCGTTCGCGAAGGCGACGACTTCCTCGGCGGAGGCGGGGAGGCCGGTGAGGTCGAGGCTGACCCGTCGGATCCAGGTGTGTCGGTCGGCGTCGCCGGCGGGCTTGAGGCCCTTGTCTTCGATTTTTGCGAGGAGGAAGCGGTCGACCGGATCTTTTGGCCAGGCGGAGTCTTTGACGGCGGGAGCGGCAGGATTAGCCACCGGCTGGAAGGCCCAGAACTTTCGTCCGTCATCGAGATTGATGGTGCGCTTTGGCTTGGCGGCCTTGGCGGTTTCGCCGTTACGAGGGTCTGGTGCGCCGCGCTTCACCCATTCTTCGAGGATGGCGACTTCGTCCGCCGGTAGGCGGCTCTTGGGCGGCATCGCGAAATCCTTGTCGAGATAGCGCACCGCCTTGATGACGAGGCTCTTCGTGAGGTCGCCCGGGATGATCGCGGGTCCGTTGTCGCCGCCGTGTTGCCAGCCGGCGCGCGTGTCGAGCGCGAGGCCGCCTTTGGTCTTCTTCTCCGTCGAATGGCAGTCGTAGCACCGCTTGATTAACACCGGGCGCACCTTCGACTCGAAGAACAAGTCGTCGTCGCCGGCGGCCAGCAGGGCGAGCGGCGCGAGGAAGAGGGCGGTGATGGAGCGGAAGCGGCGCATGGCTCTCAGTCGGCCCAGGAGATATTGAAGAGGACGTGGTCCATCATCACTTGGGAGGCTTCGTCTGGCTTTCCGGTGGAGAGCGCCGCAAGTAGTTTACGGTGAGCGAGGACGGTTTCCGTCTCCGGACGATAATCATCCGCGCATCGCCGTTTGAAGATTTCGACCAGGTAGGCTTCATATTGCCAGCGGAGGGGCTCCCAAAGTTGTAATAGTCGCAGGTTGCCGCTGCAGGTTACGACATAGTGGTGAAGATCCATGTCTAGTCGCGAGAGCTCGGCGAACGAACCAGCCTTCTCTTGTTGCTCGATGTTCTTGGCGATAAAATCGGTATCGGCGGCGGTCCAGTTCCAGTTGGCGAGCCTGGCGGCCATGCTTTCGAGGGCGGCCCGGGCTTCCATGATCTCCCGGAGATCCTTCGCCGCGATGGTGCGCACGCGGGTGCGGCCGGTCTTTTCGAAACTGACCAGCCCTTCGCGTTCCAAGGCGATGAGGGCTTCGCGGACGGGAGCGCGGCTGGTATGGAAATGTTCGGCGAGGGTAGGTTCGGCGAGGGCGGAGCCTTGGGGAAAGAGCCCGCTGACGATCTCCTTGCGGAGCCGCAGATGGACGGCGGTCGCGCGGTTATTCCGCGGGGCACGAGCGGATGATTTTGCTTGGGGTTCGGCCATGGGTTTAAAGTGTCGACACTTCTGATGCCGACAAGTCCGGAAGCATGAAGTTCCGAATCTTTTCCCATCCAATGGCCGACTAGGTAGAAGTCCTTAGACCCGCTCCAGTTTGATGGGGTAGGTCTTGCCCGAGGCGAACTGGGCGATGATCAGGCTACCGTCAGGATTAGCGATGACGTCGTGCGGGTGTAGAAAGACGTCGGAGGTGTGCTTCATCGGCAGGAGCTTACCGGCGGCATCATAGACGGGCGCGGAACCGGCGATGTTCGAGACGACGCGGAGATTGGCATCGAGGATCGAGAGGAAGCCGCGGCTATTGCGGTCCTTAGGCCAGTTGTCGGCGAGGTGGGCCACGACGTAGTACTGGCCCATGCGGCGGATCTGACGTGGGTTGCCGCCGGGGAGGTCGGTCTGGGCGAGCTTCTTGCCATCGAGGTCGAGGCGGAGGAGATACTGCTGATCGCTCATCGCGATGAGCATGGTCTCGGACTTGTCGGCGGCCGTATCAATCATGCCGCCGTGCGGGCCCCAGTGGACGATGCCGCCCTCAGGTCCGCCGAGGAGTCGCTTGAACGTACCATCGGCGGTGTAGTGTAGGATGTAGTCTTTGCCGTAACCATCGAGGACGTAGAACTCGCCATCGGCCCGGTGGAGCGTCCAGGAAGGCCGGTAGTCAGTCTCCTTGGCGTATTTACCTGTGTTAGGAGGGAGGGGCCACTCGCCGAGCTCTTCGCCAAAGGTCGCGAACTTGAATACCGAATGCTGATTGAGATCAGTGA
>CALQQQ010000026.1 GCA_943332745.1 Opitutus sp. GAS368
CGCCGCCGAGCTGCCACTGCATGAGGGTGTCGACGCGCGGGCTACCGAAGTAAAGATTGGTGGTCCCGATGAGTTCGCCGGTGGGCGTGAAATCGAGGCCGGTGGGGTTGTCGGCGCAGCCGAGCGAATGCCAGCGGACGTCGGAGCCGTCGGGCAGCATGGACCAGATGCCGCTGTTGAGGCCGGCGTGCACGAGCGTGCCGTCCTTCTGCTTGATGGTGTGTCCCTTGCGACCGTGCGTCCAATAGAAGCGGCCGTCGGGGTGGAGGCGCGGGCCATGGCAATCCGCGCTGTTGGCGGTCCACTCGAATCCGCCGACGACGAGCTCGCGCTGGTCGGCGACGCCGTCGCCGTCGGTGTCGGTGAGTTTCCAGACGCCCGGGGTGTCGGTCACGTAGAGGCTGCCGTTCAGGAAATAGGCACCCTTCGGATAAGCGAGTTTGTCCGCGAAGACCGTGCTACGCTCGAACACGCCGTCCTTATCGCGATCCTCCAGGAGGAGGATGCGATTGGGGAGGACGGTCTCGAACTTCTTCGGGCTCCAATTTACGCCAGCGGAGTCGCCTACGAACAGGCGACCTTGGTCATCGACGCATCCCATGGTGGGATTGGCTACCATTGGAGAGGTGGCGGCGACGACCATTTCAAAACCCGGTGGCAGCTTGGCCTTCGGGGTGTTCAGTGCGATCTGCTCCGGAGAGAGATTGAGGAAGCGCGGGCGATAGGCGTAGGCGGGAAATTCCTCGCCGTCACCATGACCGGCCGGCTTGGCGGCACCCCACTTTTCCTTGAACGCGCCAAGCGGGTAGAGTTCGTAGCGGCGGACGAACATCTCAGCCGCTTCGACCTGCAGGAGAATACGGCCTTGGCTGGGCTTGCACTCGAAGGCTTCGTTCACCTTCACGCCATTGACGAAGTACTGGAGCGTATCGCCCTTGGCGATGACCTCAAAACGGGTCCACTGGCCCATCGGCGACTCGACGTCGTCCCGGCCGCGGAAGCCGAGCGTGTCCTTCCAATCGACGTCGCGCTTCTGCCAGTTGAGGCGACCGCCCTTCATGGTCTGGCGAGGAGCGCCCGGGGTCCAGACCTTCTCCTTGTCGCGGTCGAGACCGACTTCCGCGCTGATGGAGGCCTCGAGCACGGTGCCGTCGGCGAGCTTCGGCGCGAGGACGAGGATATCGCCCACGCCGCCTTCGATGATCTGGGCTTCGATGCTGGCCATCCAGCTGCCACCCACGGCGCCTTGCGGGCCGAAGCAATGGACGAGGATGCCGTTGTCGCGCGTGGCCTTGGCGCGCTTGCCCCAGGTCTTATCGCCCCACTTGAACTCGATGACGAGGTGGTAGTCCTTGAAGCTGTCGTTGGTGGTGATGCCACCGTAGCCGTTGCCGCTGACATGGAACAAGCCATCCGGCTCAAACTTGAACACGTTCTTAGGGTCGTCGACGATGTCAGCTTTGGGGTTGATGTGCATCTCGGCCTTTCCCTCGCGGAAAAGATCGAGGATGTTAACTTTCTTGGTGACGGCCTGCGCGACCGGTTCCGGTGGCAGGACAATCTTAGCGACCGGCTCCTTGCTCTGCGCAGCCAGTCCGATCACGGACAGCAGCGCGAACACGAAGGCGGCGATGGGGTGGTTTTTCATGGGGTGAAGGAAGAGGATGGCGAAAGGGACCCCGATGTTCCAAACCGCCCGCCACTCTTCAATACTTTCGCAGCTATTGAGCGGAATAGTTCATTATCGGAGCGGAATAAGAGGTAGGGACAGCACCACGTGCTGTCCTAGTTGCCATTTTACTCTCAAAGGGAAACCGGAGACCGGATGATTGGCTGGGGCATAATAATGACCGCAGCATCCTATCCGGTTTCCGGTCTCCCTTTCGCGCTTTGGCTCTGGCCAACCGCCAACCGCTAACCGCTTCCACCTGACATTGGTAGGGCTGACCACCCTTGGTCAGCCGGGGTTGAGCGAGGACGCTCAACCCTACCTAACCCTTCGCCTTCGTCCATTCAGCCCTCTATTCAGTCCTCTACTCAGTCCTCAACGCAGTCCTCTATTTCGCAGCAAACTCTTTAACCGCCCACTTCTTGAATTCGCCCTGAGCCTGGCCACCCTTACCCGGGAAGCCTTGGTGCTGGACCATCCAGACGACCACGAGACCGTCCTTGGTGCGCACTTCCATGTTCGTGGCCTGCGCTCCGCCATGACCAAAGAAATCCGGGCCGACCGCGAGGCCGAGACCATAGCTTTCCTTGAGCTCCTTGGGCGTCTGGCGCGAAGATAGCTCCTTCATGGATGCCGCGCTGAGGTAGCGACGGCCGTCGAGCTCACCGCCATTGAGTAGCATGCGGCAGAACGTAGCGACATCCTTGGCCGTGGAGAAAAGACCGCCGGCTGGCATGGGGAAACGATGGACGTGATCGGTGAGGTCGGCTTGCAGCTGACCGAGTCCGCCGAGCGCGAGCTTCTTCTTGGAGGCATCCGGCTTGTAGGTCTTGGCGAGACGCGAGACCTGCTCGGCGTTGGGCCAGAAGGTGGTGTCCTTCATCCCGAGCGGGCCGAATAGGCGCTTATCCATGAAGTCTTCGTAGGTCTGGCCGCTGACGACTTCGAGGACGCGTGCGGCGGTGTTGATGCCGGCGTTAGAATACTGGTACTTGGCCCCAGGCTGCGTCACGAGCGGGGTCTTGGCGTAGGTCTTCACCGCGGCGGTGAGCGACAAGGCGTCTAGGGTGGGCTTCTCTTCCTCGGATTTGAAAGGGAGACCGCTCACGTGCGAGAGGAGGTCGCGAATCGTGATTGACCGCGTGCGGGCGACCGGGGCTTCCTTACCGGCGGAGACCTTCTGGTCCTTGAACTCCGGCAGGTATTTCTCGACCGGATCATTCAGCGAAAGCTTACCTTCGTCGACGAGCATCATGACCGCCGCGGCGGTGATGCCCTTGGACTGCGAGGCAATCCAGAAGACGGCGTCGTCCTGCATGGGCTTCTTCGCTTCCAAGTCGGCGAAGCCGACCGTGGTTACGCTTAGCACCCGGTCTTTGTTCGCGACGAGCGCCACCGCGCCCGCGAGCTCTTCGCGCTGTACGAACGGAGCCAAGACGGAATCGGCGACGGAAGCGCAGCCGGATAACAACAGGCCGAGGAGAAGAATAGGGGCACGCATGAACCGAGTCTCCCGCCCTCCCCTCGCGTGGCAAACCTAAGTCCCGCGACTGTCCCTGGAGCGTCGCACCTTATGTCGATAGCGACTAGTGGCGGGCGGCTTTCCGCATCAGCACACAAGCGATGGCGGCGACCAAGAGATTGGGCACCAGCACCCAGACCTCCGGATACCAACTCGGAATCTTCACCCACATCGCCATCGAGGTCAGCAAATAATAGGTCAGCGCCACGCCCAAGGCTAGCCCTGCGTTCACGCTGGTCTCGGCCCGCCCGACGGCGATAGCCAACGGCACGGCGAGCATCGCCAAGGTGGCCACCGACAAGGCGGTGGCGACGCGGAACATGAACTGAACGGCGAGCATCATCCGGTCCGTCGCCCGCTGTTCGGCCGTCGGGCGTTCAGGCAACCTCCAGCCTGTGTCCATGGCGGCCAGCAATTCACCACCGGTCATCATCCGGAGCCGTTTCACGTAAGTACCCTTCTCATCGGGCCGCTGATCAAGCGGCACCTCCAAGACCGTACTCTGCGCCGTCGCGAAGGATTCCGGACGGGCCAGCACGTCGACGACACCGGTACGACTAGTCATCCTGACGTCGTGCATCTCGACGCGCAGGACCAACCCGCCCGCCGCGCCTTCCACTTTCGTCAGGCGTGCTTCCTCCGCCCGGATCGTCTGCCGGACCTGCCCTTGGTCATCAACCTGCCACAAATGGAAATGCCGCAGCGTCTCGCCTTGCTTCTCCTCCGCGCGGATCAGCAAGCCTTTGAACTGACGATTCAGCTTCCCCGGCTGGATCAGCCCGGCTGGAGACAGTTGGGCCGACCCGAGTAAGATCCGTTGGAAACCGTCCTCGGAAGCCGGCCCAGCTTCGAGATTCAGCCACAAGGAAAATAACGAAAGGACAGCGGCGGCGGCCCACACGGGCCAGGCAATCCGCCAGAGGCTCACCCCCGAAGCTTTCATGGCGGTGAGCTCGCCCTCGGCCCCCAGGCGACCAAAGGTCAGCAGCACGCCCGTCAGGACGCCCATCGGCAAAGCGTACGGTAGGACGGTGGGGAACAATAACGCGACGAGCTCGACGGACTCGCCCGCGGTCACGCGTCCGGCGGAAACCGCACCGATAACCATCCGAACGACGTTGCCGGCCAGGAGGACGAAGACAAATGCACCGGTCGCCAGCGCGGAGGCGATGGCGCACTCGCGCAGGACGTGTCGGTCCAGCAGCCGCACGTGGCCTTAGTTCTCCCCTCCGGCCACCAGCTTCCGCACCGGAAGACGCTGACTCTCCCGGTAGGCCTTCAGACTATTATCCATCGCCCACGACCGGCTCCATAAGTACGGGAAATGTCCGAACCGGAGCGAGAGCTGGTGGGCGACGGCCTCAGGGGGGTGACCAGCCTCCAGCAGTAACAGTGCACAGGCCAGCCCGCTCCGATCAGACCCCGAACCGCAATGGATCAGCAACGGCTTCGGGGCATCTCGCAACATCTGCGCCAGCTCGGTCATCTGCTCGATGGTCAGTTCGCGCGACGCGCTCATGCGGTAGTTAAGGAAGCCCACGCCGAGTTCCTGCGCGGCACGATATTGGGCGTCATACCAATCCCGGCCGACATTCTCGCCGCGGAGGTTAATCACGGTCCGCAAGCCTGTCTGCTTGGCGAGGCTGACGAACTCCCCGGCCGGAAGCTGGGCCGAACGGTACAGCAGGCCAGGGACGACCTCATGCTGGTTATGATTCGAGTGCAAGTAACCGTAGAACGAGAGGGGCAGCCCGACCACGGCGAGTAACGTCCAGCCACAGATTCGGAGGAAACGCCAACCGAGGGCGAATGGCTGAGGAATCGTCACCGATTAATCATACGGGAGCATCAATGCGGTCTGGGCCGAATCTGGTGACAAGCAGGCGACAAACGGCGGTAGGACTGGCCTTCGTGGTGAATAAGGAAAAACCCTAGAAAAACACCCTAGGGGTTGCCCATTGAAGATGATCCCACGGCTGGGAGGATTTCTTCATGTTCTTCTCCCACCTGCGCCCTCGCTCCGGACTTCCCTCCACGGCCGCTCCCTATTCCCGCCTGCTCTGCGTGAAGCTGAAGTCCGGTAAGTCCTTCATCCTCAGCACCGAACTCTGGCACCTCCTCCCCCAAGGCGATGAGGTAATCTCCATCCTCAGCGCCACCGGCCGCCCGATCTTCGCCTCAATGGAAACAGTGAAGCACGTGGAGCTCGCGCCGGCGGCGCGATAAGTTCCTGAGGTAGGGACAGCACCACGTGCTGTCCTATCTTTCGCTACGCACGCGGCTTCAGCGCGGCGACCGCCGCCTGTAGATCTCTCGTCCGCTCCCTCACGTCCCCCGCGGGATCCATCGGGGCACCGACGATGATCGTAACGCCGCGGCGATAAAACGGCCAAAGACAGAACAGGATCATGTTCTGGACGGTAATCGAGAACGGCGTGACCCAGCGTCCGGCGTAGCTACCGTAGTGGAAATACATCGGGATCATCGGGACGCCGGCCTGCTGGGCGATACGCACGGCCCCGGTCTTGAACGGTAGCGCGGCTTCTCCGAGTGCCTCCACGTTGCCGCTCGGACAGATCGCCACGGTCTGACCGTGCTTCAGTAAAGCCACGGCGTCCTCGATTGATACCTGCACGAAGCCCCAGCGGAGGGCCCATTTCTTTAGGAAGGGGAACGTGAACACCAGCGGATGCACAAGTAATCGGGCCGACGGACGCACCACCGCGAATAGGAAGACGTCCCGGTAGCTGACATGATTACCGCACAGCAACACCGTCCCTTCCGGTAACGACCCGATGACTTTCACTTTGCCCACCAGCATCCGGACCAGCGAGGTCGCGGGACGGGGCAAGGCGGATAAGGTTACGGACATGAAGGTAGCATGGCCGTCTTCATCCACCCGTCAGCAATCTTCGGCAGGCTCAGACTTCCTGGAGCATCTGCTTAGCGTCGCCGAAGGCCTTCGGACGGACTTCGACCTTATCCATGAGCGACATGAATAGGCGGCAAAGCTGGCGGTCAGGCTTGCCGGTGTAATCCAGCACGCGGCCACCCTTGATCCGGCCACCAGCCCCACCAAGCACCACGACGGGGAGCTGGTCGTTGTCATGCTTCGCCCCGGCCATCATGCTGGAGCAATACACGAGCATGGTGTTATCGAGCAAGGTGCGCGGGCCTTCCTGGATGGTATCCATCTTCCGCGCGAGGTAGGCAACCTGTTCCATGAAGAACTGGTTGATCTTAAGCCAATCCTTGCCATCGGAGTGCGACAGGAGGTGGTGGATCATGTAGTCGATGCCGTTGCCAGGCTGCTGGTCAGACTTGATATTGGGGAAGCGCAGCGCGCTATGGTCATTGTTCAGCTTGAGCGTGGTCACGCGCGTGGTGTCGGTCTGGAAGCCAAGTACCATGATGTCGCACATGAGGCGCATGTGTTCCGCGATATCCTGCGGGATGCCGTCCGCCGGGCGCTTGATGTTCGGCTTATCGAGCGTCGGGCGCCAGCCCTGCAGCTCGCCCCGCTGGCCGGCGGATTCGATGCGCTTCTCGACATCGCGCACAGAATCAAGGTACTCGTCCAACTTCTGCTTGTCAGCCTGGCTGACGTTGCGGCGGAGATCGCCGGCGTCGTTGAGCACGGCGTCGAGGACACTGCGATCGCCGGGCGAAGCGGCATCCTTGAAGAGGCGGTCGAAGGCCAGCGCGGGATAGATTTCCAGCGGCGTCGGGGTCGTCGGCGAGCTCCACGAGATGTGCGAGCTATAGAGCATCGAGTAGTTCTTGTGCACGCCCGGGAACGAGCGTTCGCAAGCGAGCACGAGGCTGGGCACCTTGGTCGAACGGCCATAGCTCTGCGCAACAAGTTGGTCGAAGCTGGTACCTGAACGAATCTCGCCCCCTGAGGTGATCGGAGCTCCGGAGAGGAGATTACCGGTCTGCGAGCTGTGGATGTTACCCTTGCGCGCTTCTTCGTGGTAGAGGCCTTTGACGAAGAGGAGCTTGGTCCGAAAGTCATTCAACGGCGCGAGTACCTGGCCGAGTTCCATGGCCTTGCCCTCCCCTTTCGCCCACCATTCCTTGGAATGGAATCCATTGCCGGAGAAGAGTGCGGCGACACGCACCGGCGCCTCGCTGGCGGGGCGGTTCTTCTTGGGCTCATCGCCCCAGACGTTAGCAGACTCGAGCCACGGCAACGCCATGGTCACGCCCATGCCTCGCAGGAAAGTCCGTCGACTGAATTGGTGTTTATTCATAAAATCAGTGATTCGTTTTGAAGTCGCGGCCGCGTACTTCGCGGAACTGCGAGCTGAGGACGATGAGCTCGAGGGCCCCACTCACTCGCCCTTCGCCGGCCTTCAGTCGGGCAACCATGGCGTCGAGGAGCGGCTTGTCGGAGAGCTGCACAGCCCGACCGAGCGCATACCCGAGCAGCTTGCGGCTGAACTGGCGGAGGAAGTCATCTTGGCGGCGCGTGAGCAGATAGTCCCGTAGGCCGTTCAAGCCGTCGACGGAGACGCCGCCGGGCAGCACGGTGCGGGTATCGATGTCCAGACCAGCGGCGTCTTTGGAGCGGGCCCGACCGATGGCGTCGAAGCCTTCCAAGGCGAAGCCGAACGGGTCCACTCGCTGGTGGCATCGCGCGCACGCGGGATCGCTGCTATGCTTCTCGATGAGTTGGCGTTCGGTCAGGCCTTGCGGCGCGGTCTCAGGCAGGATCGGGACGTCCTTAGGCGGACGCGGGAGCTTTTCACCCAGCAGCACTTCGCTGAGCCAGTTACCTCGGAGGATGGGGCTGGTGCGCGAAGCCCCGCTCTGCTTGGCAAGCGTGGCGGCGAAGGTCAGGACGCCGCCCCGCCCTTGCGCACGGACGCCGTCGACACGCTGCCAACCCTCTCCGGTCACCTTGAGCCCGTAGTGACGGGCAAGCGGGCCATTCACGAAGACATGGTCGGCTTCGATGAGCGAAAGCACGGGGCGGTCCTGCTGGAACAGGTCAGCGAAGAAGCGCTCGGCTTCTTCCTGCATATCACCGCGCAAGGAGACAAACGTCGGGAAGTGTCGCTCACTCTTCTCGTCGAGCGTAGCGACGTCGCGAACGTGCAGCCATTGGCAACCGAACTCGCGAGCAAGTCGCTCCGACTTGGCGTCCTTGACCATACGACGCATCTGGGCGGCGAGCACCTCAGGTTCATGAAGCTGGCCCGAGGCGGCCAAGGCGCGTAATTCGGCGTTAGGCGCAGACGACCAGAGGAAGAAGCTGAGCCGTGAGGCGAGTTCCCAATCATTGACCGGCGCGGCTTTCTCGCCAGCGGCGGCTTTCTCGCCGCGATACAGGAATGCCGACGAGACCAGCACGCGGGCGATCAGCCGGCGGACGGCGAGGTCATGAGGCAGCTCCTGCTTACGGAGTTCCTGATAGAGGGCGCGGAGCTGATCGGCTTCACCATCCTTGAGCGGGCGACGCCAGGCGTCGGTGGCGAGGCGCACGACGGCGTCGACGTGCTTAGGCTCGGCGGCGAGGAGCTCCTGCTGGAATTCCGCGGCGCGGCGCTTGATCGGCTCACGCAGCGGCTCGAAGGCCTTGGGGTTAGCGTCCTGCGTCGCGAATTGATAAAGAGACTCGAATGACTCGACCTGCAGGAGCGCGTCTTGACTGATGAAACGTAGGTCAGACCAAAGGCGGTCGATCTCGGCGGCAGCGGTATCATCTAGCATGAGCCGACGCAGGGCGTCGTCCTCGCGGTAGAACAACGTCAAAGTCACGACCTCGTCGACCGGCACGACACTGGCGTAGCAGAGTGCGGCCGGGAAGAGTTCTCGGAACGCCTGCGCCGAGCGCAGGAGTTCCTGCCGAGCCACCCCACCCTCGGTCGCAAGCAAGGGCGCTTTGAAACCCATCGCTCCTTCGCCGTCGCTCCACATTCCGCCCTTCTTCTTATTGATAGGAGCGCCGGTCGGGACGATTCGGCCAGAGACCACCGGCGGCGAAGTCGACACCCACGCCTGAACGCAGGCTTCGGCCGGAGCCTCCTTGGGCAGATGACCTTCGACCAAGAATTCCGCGCCCTTCGGGAGGCCGGCCGGCAAGGTGACTTCGATGACCTGATTAGGCCCGCTGGGTTTTCCTGCGGGCAAGGCCACGGCGACATCAGGCTTACCTTTCACCACGACCCGTGGCTTGGACCAAATAAGCGAAGCCTTGTCGGAGCGCAGGTTGGCCGACGCCAGATAAACCTTCGGCGAATCCCCTCCTGGGACCGCGACCCGGAAATCCTCCATCGTCACGACTGGGTCGACCGGGAGCTGCCAGCCCTTGGGGCCGTTGAGCTTACCGATATGTCCGATGGCGCCGAAGCGTGACAGGGAGTCTTGCCATGACTTGATCGAGGCGACCAAAGCCGGGACGTCGGTGGGCGTAGCCTTACGCCAATCGGCACGGATTGGGTCTAGAAAGAATGAAGGCGTGTCAGCATTCATAGCCGTCCAGAGCGTCCCGAGATACTTTGCGTTGAGCCCAAGTTGCTGAGCGACCTGAGCGATTGACGTCTTACCAGCTCGCAGGGCATCTCGATGCGTCAACGTCGCTGCCAGATATGGCCCGAGCAGTAGGCGTCCATCGCCGCCAGCGAGGTCCACCTTGATACCCTGGACCAAACGGGTCTCGGCTTTAACCGAAACGCTAAAGCGGGCGTAGAAGGCCTTGATCGCGGCGATCTTTTCGTTCGTCCAATCGCGCTTGGTCGTCTTCTCCGAAAAGGCCAGCCCGTCGGAGAGCAACACCGCGTGCTGAGCCACATCCTTACCGGCGTCGAGATACTTGGAAAGCAGGCCCGGTGACATCACCAAGGCCGCGCCGACGTTCGTGAAGCCCTCGCCGGCGGAGCCGTCGACCGGGAACTCGCGGGCCGGGTCGAGCGTGGGGACACCGGTGAGGTCGCGGACCGAGTAGGTGTATTCGGAATTGGAGAGACGGCGGAGCACGACCGGACCTGGGTCGCCGGCGTTAGCGAGGGCGATTGCTTCGAGCGTCTTATGTGTCCAGTCGAGCAGCGTCCGCTTTGCGGCTGCGGTGAGCGCCTTCTCCTTCTTCGGCGGCATCTCGCCGCTGGCAACCTGCTCCAGCACCGCTTCCCAGACCTTCGGAGACCGACGAATATCGGCGACGGACGCGAATTGCTCCAAG
>CALQQQ010000027.1 GCA_943332745.1 Opitutus sp. GAS368
AGCGCACCAAAGCCTCATGCTTCGCGCGGAACTCGTCGCTCCAGGCGGAGGGCTGATGCGAGATGCCATCCATACGACAAATCGTGCGTGAGGCCTTGGCATAAAGGATGGCGTGATCCGGGCTCCGGAACTCGACATCCACCGTCAGGCCGGCGGCGCGGACTTTGCGAACGCTGAGAATCAGCTTCACGTCGCACTCTGGGCGGATGGCGACGAGGTAGTGCAGGTCGATATCACGGACCACCACGTAGACATCCGGCGCCACGGCGGGGTCGATGGTGTCCTTGCCCATCAAAGCGATGAACATGACCTTCTGTGCGCGTTCCATCATGAGCACGTAGTGCGAGTGATGGAGAATCCCGAGCCCGTCGGTCTGGTCGAACCAAGTCCGGATGGTCACGTGAAAAGTCTTATCAGGCTGGAGTCCGTCGGCTGGCATGGGGAAAGGGATGAGGCGAAAGCGTTCCGGGGCAAGCGAACGCGTTATTTCGTCCGCAGCGTCGCCGCGAGGCGGTCGAGCTCGGCCCAGGTGTCGACGGCGGGCTTCAGGCCGAGGTCGCGGCGGGCCGCAGAGACGTCGAACCAATGGTCCTTGGCGAGTTCGACGGCGACGAAGCGGGTCATGGGTGGTTCGCCCTTGCGGCGGAAGAGCGTCCAGACGCCTTCGAGCAGGGCGCCGAGCCAGTAGGCCGCGCGTTGGCTGATTCGTTTCGTGATGGGTTTTTCACCGGCGCCGACGAGCAGGCGATTGATGAAAACCCAGAGCTTCACGGGTTCGCCTTGCGAGAGGAAGTACGCCTTACCGTTGGCGCGGCCGGCGAGGAGTGCGTCGAGCGCGCCGAGGTGCGCGTCGGCGGCGGTGTCGACGTGCGTGACGTCGACCTGGTTCTCGCCGTCGCCGACAATACGGAGCTTGCCGGCGCGGGCACGGGCGAGGACGCGTGGGAAGAGGTGATTGTCTCCGGGACCCCAGATTAGGTGAGGACGGAGCGCGCAGACCTTAAGTTTTTCGGAAGCGGCCTGGAGGGCGACCTCCTCGGCGATGGCCTTGGTCTCGGCGTAAGCGCAGAGCCAGTTGTCACCGTAGGGTAGGGATTCGTCGGCGCCCCGGAAGGCTTCGCCGTTGAAGACAACGCTCGGGGTACTCGTGTGCACCAGGGCGCTTACGCCGTGAGCCATGCACGCTCCGACGACATTCGAGGTGCCTTCGACGTTGATGCGGACGTATTCTTCCCAAGGGCCCCAGACGCCGGCTTTGGCCGCGACGTGGAAGACGTAGTCGCAGCCTTTCACGGCCGCGTCGACCGTCGAGCGCTCGGCGATGTCGCCGCGGTGGAAGTCCACCTGGCTGGAGAGCTCGCCGGTCATTGGCGTCCGACCCAGCACGCGGACTCGATAGCCACGGGCGAGGCAGCGGCGGACCACGGCCTGCCCGAGGAAGCCAGCACCGCCCGTGATGAGGACGAGTGGAGCGTTCATGGGGCGAGGCGCTTGGTCCATTCCTTGGCCAGCTGGAGCCGGTGGATCTTGGCGTTATGGCGGACGTCCACGGGCAGGGCACGTTGGAAGACGATGTGCTTTACGAGGCCGGCCTGCGGGCTAACGCGGGCGAGCTCCTGGATATCAGCGACGAAGCGCGCACGGTCCGCTTCGGTCTCGGGAAAGTGCCCGGCGCGCGGTTCGACGACGACGACGGCCGTCTGGTCAGGGGCGACACCGAGGCCGATGAGCGCGCAGCGGAAGACTTGCGGATGTTGGCGGAAGGCAGGCTCGAGCGATTCCGTCGGCAGTTCGCCTTCGGCGGTGCGGATTTTCTCCACGCGGCGGCCCAGGAAGAAAAGGCGGCCGGAAGTATCGAGCGCGCCGAGATCTCCCATGCGATGCCAGGTGCGCGCGCCGTCGGCGACCTTCGCCAGCCTGGTCGCCTCGGGCAGGCCGTCGTATTCGCGGGTTACGCTGGGTCCGGTTGCAATGATCTCGCCGACTTCACCCACGGCGCAGGGGATGGTTTCGGCGAGCGTCGCAATTGGTCCGTCCGTCTCGCGGACGATGCGGATCTCGACGCCGCTGACGGGGCGGCCGACGCAGGTCCCTTGGCCGCGAAGGGCGAGCTGGCGGGCGTCGCCGAGGAGCTCGTCGGACGTGATCGTCGTGATCGGTAAACACTCGGTCGCTCCATACGGCGTGTGAGTCACGCAGTTCGGCGCAACCATGCGAAGCTTGGCCAGCAGTTCGCCCGAGACCGGAGCACCGGCGATGAGGAGGCGACGCAGGTCGGGCAGTCTGAGTCCGCGGGCTTCGCAATGGTCGGCGATCTTGCTCCAGATCGCCGGGGAGCCGAACGAGCAGTTGACTTGCTCAGAGATGAGCGCGGACACCAGCGGGGCCGGATCGGCGGCGAGCGGCCGCGAAGGGTCAATGAGTGGCGTGACGGTTGTCGTGCCGAGGGCCGGATTGAAGAGTGCGAAAAGCGGGAGCATCGCCATGTCGGTCTCGCCTGGGCGGATGTCGTAGGTCGCGCGGACCAGCTCGATTTGGGCGTCGAAC
Source organism: Opitutus sp. GAS368 (assembly GCA_943332745.1). The sequence goes on from CALQQQ010000027.1 coordinate 2,548, forward strand.
ATCCCGTGCGTGTAACGGACGCCTTTGGGTGCGCCGGTCGAGCCGGAGGTGAAAAGAATCGCGGCGAGTGTACTCTGGTCGACGGAGGCGAGCGCGCGCGGGGTTTCTGCCATCGTCGCGAGCGCCTTTCGCCATGAGGAGTTTCCGATCGTCACGCGCTGGCGCAGCGAACGAAACGCAGCCAAGGGGAGCCGGCTGAGCAGGGTTGCGGGGAGAAGTCCGGCGAGGGCTTCGGGGTGGGAGCGGCGCACGCATGCCAAGAAGGCCGGCCAGCCCATGCCTGGGTCGATCGCGATCGGCACTGCGCCAAGCTTGAGTAGGCCAAACATCCCGACGATCAGGTCGTGGCCAGGGCGGACGGCCAAGAGCACGCGAGTCCCTTGGGTGATTCCCTGGCGGCTCAAGTATTTGGCGGCGCCGTCGCTCTCTTGGTCGAGTTGTCGGAACGTGCGGGCCTCATGCAGGACTTGCCCGGAGGCGTCGACGGCGGTCGGGGACTTTATCGCCACCCCGTCCGGGCGGTCGGTAGCCGCGATCCGAAGATGGCGGGCGACATTGCTTCCGGGGTCGTTCATGGCCTGTAAACGAAGAAGCCCCGAATCCGGGGCTTCTGCAAGGGATACTTGAAGGTTTAGTAGTCGGTCAGCGTGACTGCGCCCCAAAGGAGGGTGATGCGGTCGCCGGAAGTGATCCGTCGGCTGTAGAAATCGTTCATGTTCACGCCTATGGTCGGCCTTTCATTCGGGGCGTAGGAGCCGGACTCGACCTTAACGATACCGAGGAAGTTATGGCTGGGCTCCATCGACACGTTGCGCCCGTGGTTAGGGGTGTCGTAAGTGGTGCAACCGACGAGAGCGGCGGAAGCGATTAAGGTAGCAAGGGCGAGCTGCTTCATAGCGGGGTGAATTAGGATGATTGGCAGGGGGGAGGGGGCTGACAAGTCAGAATCATTCACGAAGCCGCCCAGTTGCGCCACAGGATGACCAGTTCGGGGCCGCGAAAGAACCAAATAGCCCCGGCGATGGCCATACTGGGGACAAAAGGCACTACTCCGGCGTATTCTTCGCCTTTAATCTTGGCCTGAATCAGGCCCGGGAGCGCGGTGATGACGCCGACGACCGAGCCGCCAAAGAGGCAGAAGACCGCGCCTTGCCAGCCGCAATAGGCGCCGACTCCGGCACAGAGGATGATGTCGGCTTCGCCCATAGCCTCGCGGCCAGCCAAGACGCTACCAATGGTCCGAATCCACCAGACCAAGGCCGTGCCCACGGCGACGCCGAGGAGAGCATCCATCAGCGCTCGGAAGCGATTGACGGCTTCGATCGAGTTTGCGGTCTCGCCGTGGACTGAGGGTACAAGCATTGCGAGGATGACACCTGTCCCGACCAAAGCGAAGTTCGGGGCGTCGGGGACCATCATGTCGTCCAAGTCGCACCCAGCGAGTAATACTAGGAGCGGAAGGTAGACGCACGCGACCGCGGCCTTGGCCGGCGGCAGGAAGGTCCAGGCGGCGACGAACAGGAGGGCGGTGACGAGTTCGACGAGCGGATAGCGGACGGAGATACGCGCGGCGCAGCAGTGCGCGCGGCCGCGGAGGAAGAGCCAGCCGAAGAGCGGGATGTTATACCAGAAGGGAATTGGCTGGCCGCAGGCGCAGCGCGACCCCGGCGTCACGATCGATTCCCCTTTGGGCAATCGATGAATGCAGACGTTAAGAAAGCTTCCGACGCAGGCCCCGACGGCGCCGACGCTTAAGGCGGCGAGGGCCGGGTGGAGCTTGGCGAAATTCTGCAAGTCGACGAGCGTCATGGTCAGGGGGCGGTTTCGCCGAGCGCGGCGCGCATCGGGGCGTCAGGGGGAAGCATGCCGTTCCAAAGGCGGAAGGCGAGCGCTCCCTGCCAGCGGAGCATCGAGCGTCCATCGCAGTGGGCGATGCCGCGCTCACGTGCGTCCTGCAGCAGGCGCGAAGGTTCGCTGCCGTACGTGGTGTCGAAGATAAACTGCCCAGCGACGAGGAGGTCGGCAGGGAAGGGTGAAGGGTCTGTCGGTTTTAATCCGAGGGTGGTGCAGTTCACGATGACGGCGTCCGGCGAAGCTGTGATCTGGTCGAGTCCCTCGGCCAGTACCCGCGGGTCGTCGAGCGTGGCGGCGAGCGCGATTGCTTTGGCCGCATCGCGATTATGCAGGCGGAGCGATGAGCAGCCGTCGGCGAGGCAGGCGGCGGCCACGGCGCGGGCGGCCCCGCCGGAGCCGAGCAGGATGACTGGGCGATCCTTGGTCGTGCGACCGGAGCGTTCGCGCAGCGCTTCGAGGAAGCCTTGACCATCGGTGGTATTACCGGCCCAGCCGGTCGCCGTGCGGATGAGCGTGTTGACGGACTCGGCTCGCCGGGCTTCGGGCGAGAGCGATTCGGCGAGCGAGAGCGTCTGGATTTTGTGTGGGACCGTGAGGTTCACGCCGGCGAAGCCTTTAGTGTGCAATAAGGCCAGCGCTTCGGGCAGTTCATCCGCGGTGATGTGCAGCCGATGGTAGCGGACGCCGGCGAGGCGTGGGTTCATCGGGAGCAGTGTCGTAAGCGCGGCGTTGTGCATTGCCGGGCTGAGCGAGTGCGCGATCGGGTCGCCCAGCACGCCGAGCTGGCCGGGCGCAAAGTCGGTTGTGCGGAGTGACGCGAGCGTGAGGGTGTCAGGCGCGCTCATCGGTCTTTTCTAGGGCGTGAACGAAGGTGAGGAACAGGCGGCTACTGCGATCGTCGCCCTGCGCTTCGAATTGTGAGACGAGGTTGCGGCAGCAACGTGCGAGGGTCTGGTGCGTCGTGACGGGCAGCAGGAAGGCTTCGTCCGCGGGCAGCTGGTTGTCGAGCAGTAGCAGCTGGACTTCCGCGCGGGTGCGGAAGGCGCCGCCTTCGTAGCAGTCGATGTAGAGCGGTTCGCGGCCACGGAAGATGCCGACCATGAAGCGGCCGGGGAGACCGACGGGCTCGACGGGCAGGCCGAGGCGGCGGGCGACGAGCAGAAAAATCAGGCAGAGCGAGATCGGGATACCACGACGGCTGTGGATGACCTGCGAGAGTAGGGAAGAGGACGGGACGGCGAAGCTTTCCTGGGCGCCCCGATAGCCTTCTTCACCAAAGATCACGCGGCAGAGCAGGCGGCATTTCGCCCGGACATCGAGTGGTTCGGCAATGAGTTCGCGGGTGCGTTCGGCGAGGCGGTCAAGTTCGACGGAGTAGGCGTCATCAGCCAAAGACGGGTCCGTGGCGCGCTCCAGGCGAAGACAGGCTTCCTCGAGGTCGCAGTGCGGGTCGCGAACGTGCACGAGGAAGGCGTGGGCCGCGGCCTCGGGCGTACGCAGGTCGGCGAGCAACGTGCGGGCGTAGGCCGCGAGGGCTTCGTCTTTCGTCAGGGTTTCGAGCCAGAGTACGCCCGGTAGTCCGGCGGCTTTGATTTTACTGAGCACGGCGAGGCGGACGACCGGGGAGGGGTCGTCGAGGAGGCGCTCCAAGGTCGCCAGCTCCGCTTCGTGTGTCATGAGCAATTTCTACCGATGACGAGAGGGCTACGGCAACAAGGGAGTCCGCTGTCAGCGGTCTTTTAGGGATTGACGGAGGGAGCGACAACTCGTCCCCCAAGGGACGCATTGACGCGGGGTTGTCTCTCTCCGGCTTTGATAGGCTTCGGTTTGAGGCCTGAATCCGCCATCAGGGCTTGGAACGGTTGGTGCATCAAGGAAGCATGTCCTCTCCCTACGGTAACCTGACCGAAAAGACCTCCGAAGCCCTCCAGCAGGCGCAGAGCGAGGCGATGCAGCGCCGCAATCCCTCGCTGGAGCCGGCGCACATCCTCCATGGCCTTCTGTCCCAGGAAGGCGGCGTGACCTCTTCGCTCTTCCGTCGCGCGGCCAAGGACGAGGCGGCACTCGCTTCCGCCGTCGCGGGTCAGCTCGCCCGCCTACCTAAACTCGCCCAGGCGTCGGGCCAGCCCGGACTTTCGTCCGAGACCCATGCGCTCCTGCTCAAAGCCAAGGAAGAGGCCGAAGGCATGAAGGACGACTTCGTGTCCGCCGAGCACGTGCTACTCGCCCTCGCCGAGACGGCGTCACTTCGTCCGGCGTTCGCTGCCGTGGGTTTCGACCGCAAGGCAATCCTCGCTGCCCTTCAGGCCGTGCGTGGTTCCCAGCGCGTCACCTCGGCCAATCCCGAGGCTACGTATGAGGCCCTCGCCAAGTATGGCCAGGACCTGACTGCGCTCGCCCGCACCGGCAAAATGGATCCCGTCATCGGACGTGATGAGGAGATCCGTCGCGTCATCCGCATTCTTTCCCGCCGCACCAAGAACAACCCCGTGCTCATCGGTGAACCCGGCGTCGGTAAGACCGCTGTCGTCGAAGGCCTCGCCCAGCGCATCGTTAACGGCGACGTCCCGGAAAGCCTCCGCGACAAAACCTTGTTCTCCCTGGACATGGGCTCGCTCGTCGCCGGCGCGAAGTATCGTGGCGAATTCGAAGAACGGCTTAAGGCCGTCCTCAACGAGGTGAAATCGGCCGAGGGGGGCATCCTGCTTTTCATCGACGAGATGCACACCCTCGTTGGCGCAGGTAAGGCCGATGGCGCGATGGACGCGGCTAATCTCCTTAAGCCCATGCTGGCGCGCGGGGAGCTGCATTGTATCGGTGCCACGACGCTCAAGGAATTCCGTGAGCACGTGGAGAAGGATCCCGCGCTCGAGCGCCGCTTCCAGCAGGTCTTGGTCGAGCCCCCGAGTGTGCCCGACACGGTCTCCATCCTCCGCGGGCTCAAAGAACGCTTCGAGGTGCACCATGGCGTGCGCATCGAGGATGCCGCGCTCGTCGAGGCTGCCACACTCTCCGACCGCTACATCACCGCGCGCTTCCTGCCAGACAAGGCGATCGACCTCATCGACGAAGCCTGCGCGCAGATCCGGACTGAGATCGACAGCGTGCCCCAAGAACTCGACGCACTTAATCGTCGCGTGCTCCAGCTCGAGGTTGAGGAATCCGCCTTGAAGAACGAGAAGGATGACGCCTCCAAGGCCCGCCTCGCCGTGCTTCGGAAGGAACTCGGTGCCGCGCGCGAAGAGCAGACCGCCTTCCGTGCCCGCTGGGTCGCCGACAAGGAGGCCGTCACGAAGGTGCGGTCCTCCCGCTCGCAGCTCGAGGACGCCAAGGCCGCGATGACCAAGGCTGAACGCGCCGGCAAGCTCGAGGAAGTCGCCAAACTCCGTTACGGTACCATCCCCGAACTCGAGAAGGAAGTCGCCAAGCTCGAAGGCACCGCAAAGTCCGCCACGGGACTCTTCCGTGAGACCGTCACACCGGAAGAAGTCGCCGAAGTCGTCGCCCGCTGGACTGGCGTGCCCGTGAGTAAGTTGCTTGAAGGCGAGCGCCAGAAGATCCTCCGCCTCGCGGACAACCTCAAGGCCCGCGTCGTCGGCCAGGAGGAAGCCGTGCGCGTCGTCGCCGAAGCCGTCCAGCGTTCGCGCGCCGGCGTCCAGGATCCGCGCCGCCCCGTCGGCTCGTTCCTCTTCCTCGGGCCTACCGGCGTCGGAAAGACCGAACTCGCCAAGGCCCTCGCCACCGAACTCTTCGACAGCGAGAAGTCGATGATTCGCATCGATATGTCAGAGTACATGGAAAAGCACGCCGTCTCGCGCCTCGTGGGCGCGCCTCCCGGCTACGTCGGGCATGAAGAGGGTGGGCAGCTGACCGAGGCGCTCCGTCGCCACCCTTACGCCGTCGTCCTGCTCGACGAGGTCGAGAAGGCTCACCCGGAAGTCTTCAACATTCTGCTCCAGGTCTTGGACGACGGTCGCCTGACCGATTCGCAGGGTCGTACGGTGGATTGCCGCAACGCGATTTTCATCATGACCTCGAACATCGGCAGCCGGCATATCGCCGAGCATGCCGGCTTCGGACTCACGGACAGCGTGCGCGAATCCGTGATGGCGGACCTCCGCGCCCATTTCCGCCCCGAGTTCCTCAACCGCATCGATGACATCGCGCTCTTCCAGCCGCTCGGGCACGAGCAGGTCGCCGCGATCGCGGGCATCATGCTCCGCGGTCTCAACGAGCGTCTCGCGACCAGGCGGATCCGTCTCGACTTCGACCAGACCGCCCTGGCCTTGATCGCTGAGAAGGGCTTCGACCCCGTGTATGGAGCTCGTCCTCTGCGTCGCTACCTGCAGCGCGAAGTCGAGACTTCGCTCGCCAAGGCCATGCTGGCCGGCGAAATCCCCGAAGGCAGCCTCGTCCACGTCAAGCGGGCCAAAGAAAGCCTCAGCTTCGAGGTCAAGGCCGGCGGGTTTTCGGATTGAAGGAAGCCGCCGCCCGAGGGAGTCTGGGATCCATGACCGCTACGCGCATCCGCTGCGGGGTGGCCGGCACGGGTTCGCTCGGCCAGCACCACGCCCGCATCTACTCGACCCTGCCTGGCGCCGAACTCGCCGGCATCTTCGAACCCAACGACGCCCGGGCGGCCGAAATCTGCGCCAAGCATAATTGCCACCGGTTCGCTACGCTCGATGAGATGGCCACTGGGTGCGACGCCGTCAGCGTCGTGGTCCCGACGAATCACCATGCCGCCGTCGCGCTGCCGTTGCTCGCCAAGGGCGTGCATCTCTTAATCGAGAAGCCTATTTGCGTCACCCTCGAGGAGGCGGCCCAGATCCTAGACGCCGCCGCCAAGGCCGACCGCATCGTGCAGGTCGGACATATCGAACATTACAACCCTGTGATGTCGTATCTGGAGAAGGCCGTCACCGATGCCCGCTACATCACCGCCGAACGCCTAGCGCCTTTCACGCCGCGCGGTACTGAGGTCGGCGTCGTGCTGGATTTGATGATTCACGATATCGGTATCGTGCTGCAGTTGGCCAACTCGCCCGTCGAGCGCATTGACGCCGTCGGCGTGTCGGTCGTCACCAAGACCGAGGATATCGCCAACGCCCGTATCGCGTTTAAGAACGGCTGCGTTGCCAACCTGAGCTCCAGCCGTGTTTCACTGAAGAAGAACCGCGAGATCCGTGTCTTCCAGACCGGCGGCTATCTCTCCATCGACTTCATGGGCCAGAAGGGCCACACCGTGCGCGTCGACCCGACCGCCGAAGGCGGCTTTGCCAAGGAGGAAATCCCGATTGAGAAGGGTGAGCCCCTGGCCATCGAACTCGCTTCATTCACCGCGTGCGTGCGTGACCGCAAGAGCCCGAAGGTCAGCGGTGAGCTCGGTCGGACCGCCTTACAGGTCGCCATCCAGATCACCGAACAGATTCGCGCCGGCATGGCGCGCAAATGAGCGCGTTCCCGTCCATCCCGGCGAGTTTCGACCGGCCCCGTGCGGGCGAGGTCGACGTGCTTGTCGTGGCCGGAGAGCATTCCGGCGACCAGCACGCCGCTAAGGTTGTCGCGGAGCTACTTAAAGCCCGCCCCGGTCTCCGCGTCGTCGCGTTCGGTGGCCCGCAGTTGCGCGCCAGTGGGGCTCAGCTCCTCTTCGATATGACCACGTTTTCCGCCGTGGGCATTGTGGAAATTCTTTCCGCGTATCCGTTCTACCGGAAGCTCTTCGCGCGGATGGTTTCTTGGACCACGCAGTGGAAACCTAAGGTCGTGGTACTCGTGGATTACCCCGGCCTTAACCTCCGCCTCGCTAACGAGCTGCGTAAGGCGGGCCTCTCCCGCTCTGGCTTCGGGGAGACGGCCGTCATCCAATACGTTAGCCCGCAGCTCTGGGCTTGGAAGCCTAAGCGCCGCTTCACTATGGCCCGTGACTTGGATGGCGTGGGCACGATCTTCCCGTTCGAGCCGGCG
>CALQQQ010000028.1 GCA_943332745.1 Opitutus sp. GAS368
AAGTTGCTAAGAAGAGCTTGGGCTGGAACCACTCGGGTTCACCGGACACGAGGAGCCTACCTTGGCCGAGCACTGCCAACACGTAGAGCGTCCCGGTCAGCACAAGGATCGCCAACACCAGAAGCACGACCAGCTTGGTCGTGCGTCCGCGGGCCTCATCCTGGGCCCGGAAGAAATTCATCGTAGCGGCCATCGGCCGTGGTCAGCAGCTTAGGCGGTGGCCTGAGGCTCAGCGAAGAGACGTCCGTAAGCTGCGGAGATCATCAGGGTATAGAAAGGCAAGGTAGCGAGAATACCCACGAAACAAGCGATGATGCCAGCCTGGGAGACGATCTGCGCGACGAACACGAGAAGGAAAGCCCAGCCCCAATGTGCGGTGACGGCCTGTCGGCTCATCTCCAGGCACTCCCAGAAACTCCCGCGCTTCTCTGCCAACAGGTTCCAAGAGAGCATCCAGGCGCACGATAGGTAGATGCCAGGCAAATAGCAGAGCATGAACGCGACGATGAGGAAAGGAATCATGACCAAGAACATGAGCCAGGATGTTCCGAAATCATTGAATCCGCTGAAAAGGTCATCCAGCTTGGCGGGCTCACCGCGCAGGGCCTTGTCGTTGAAGCGACAGATGCCGACCATCAGGGGCGGAATGGTGATAAGGAAACAGCTCAAGAGCATCCAGACGAAGTTCACCAAGACGATATTCCAGAAGTCGCGCTTGAGCGCCTCAAAGGCAGCGGGAAGACATGCCCCCAGGTCGAAAGGGGAAACCGCGTTACGGGCGCGCTGGACGAGTCCGAGTTGCTCGGGATTGAGGGTGGCGAAAATGCTCATGGTCAAATGGGATGGGGGCGACGCTTAGAAAGCGACCTTCGGGGCGACCTTTTCGACGGGATCTTCGATCTTGAAGAACTCGGCGGCGGTGAAGCCGAAAGCGTTCGCGATGAAGACCTGCGGGAAGACTTCGCGACCGTTGTTGTAGAACAGAACGGCGTCGTTGAAGGCCTGGCGGGAGAAGGCGATGCGGTTCTCGGTCGACGAGAGCTCTTCCATCAGGGTACGCATGGTGGCGTCGGCCTTGAGCTGGGGATACTGTTCGCTGACGACCATGAGGCGTCCGAGGGCGCCGCTGAGGCCGGCTTCGGCCTGGCTGAGGTCGCGCATGGCGGCCGGGTCGTTCGGGTTGCCGGCGAAGCGGACGTTGGCCTGGGTGGCCTTGGCACGTGCTTCGACGACGGCGGTGAGCGTGCCGCTCTCGTGGGCCATGTAGCCTTTGGCGGTCTCGACGAGATTCGGGATCAGGTCGTGGCGGCGCTTGAGCTGCACGTCCACCTGGGCAAAGGCGTTCTTACAGGCGTTACGCAGCGCGACGAGGCTGTTGTAGATGCCTACGCCCCAGATGGCGGCGATCACGAGGGCACCGACGATGACGAGAAGGACGATGAGAAGGATGGGGACAGCGGTGCTCATATTGGAGCTTAAGTTACCCGCCCCACCTCAGCCTGCAAGTCGACAGGGGGCAGTGTTTTGATAATTTTACGCGTCAATTGGAACGACCACCCCTGCCCCGCTGGACTTAGGCGGACTTTTCCAACTGGAGGCAGACTTCGTCGATGAGGAAGGCGGGGGTCGACGCGCCAGCGGTGACGCCAACGGTGCCGAAACGGGCGAGCGCGGCGAAGTCGAGTTCGGCGGCGGTCTCGACGTGGAAACAAGGCAACCCGTGAATCTCGACCAGCTTGGCGAGCTTGACGGTGTTTGCGGAATGGCGGCCACCGATGACGACGATGGCCTGGCAGCCCTGCTTCTGGAGCTCGAGGATATCGGCCTGCCGATCCTTGGTGGCGCCGCAGATGGTGTCGAAGACGAGGGTCGGCGCGAAGCGGGCCTTCAGGCGCGCGGCAAGTTTCTCGAACTCATCGGTGAACATCGTCGACTGGGAGACCATGCAGACCTGGGCCCCGAGATCCGGCAATGCATCGATTTCAGCTTCCGAAGTGATGACGTGGCCCTTGCCCTCGGCATAGCCGAGTAGGCCAATGACCTCGGGGTGCTTGGGGTCGCCGAAAATAACGGTGGCATAGCCCTTGCGTGCATGCATGCGCACCTTGCCGGCGATGATGCCGACGTCGGGACAGGTGGCGTCGCGGAATTCCATACCGAGTGACTTCAGGTATTCGCGACGTTCGGGCGAGATCCCGTGTGCGCGCACGACCATGACGGCATCGGCGTCCGTGGACTTCGAGACTTCGAGCTTCGTCTCACTACGATAATCGCCGACCTCGCGGATGCCCTCACCCGTGAGGACTTCCATCATCTGGCGGTTATGGATCAGGGGGCCGTCCGTGTAGACGGGATGGCGGCCCTTCTGCGCGTACTCACGGGCGATATCGATGGCGCGTTCGACGCCCCAACAGAACCCCGCGGACTTGGCTCGGATAACCTTCACGGCTTCAAGGTGCGGGCAAGCCCGCCCGATTCAAGCAAAGTCCCGCCTTACTTGGCCGGGACGCCCCAGACCTCAGTCTCGATATAGTCATTCGAGGGACCGGCGGAGTTACCCTTAGAGTAAAAGCGGACGTAGCGGCCCTTGATGGAGGGAGTGAGGGCCATCACGCGGCCTTCGTTGGACTCGTAGTAGCAGTAGTCCTTACCCTTACCCAGGCCGAGTTCGCCTTCGGCATCGTTGTTATAGACCGTAGTGACGTCCTTCTTGAAGGCGGCGTCATCGGAGATCTGGACGATGACATTGAAATACACGCGACGTTCGCGGTGGAAGTGCCAGAGGACAATGGCGCTGATCTCAGCGGACTTGGCTAGGTCTACCTGCACCCAGTGGGCGCCACGCGGGAGTTCGACTTCGAAACCTTCTTCGCCGCCCTTATCGCCATCCGTGAGGTAGGAGAAGTCACCAGCGGCGGCTTCACGGGCGGAAGAAGTGACGTTGCAACCCTTGGCGAGATTGACGGCGGCGGCCGGAACCTTGGGCAGGATACGCGGGTTCTTGGAGACCGGCTCCAGGTTAGCGATTTTCATCGGCCGTGGCGTACCGAGCGCGACGGACTTCGGAAGGACGAGTGGGAGCTCCTTATCGTCGGCGACGAGGAAGGCTGGGAGGACGAGTAGGCAGAGAGCGAGGTGCTTCATGGTAAAGGAAGGTGGGGGTAAGACAACGGAACCGGGACCAGGTTTCAAGCCTTCGGGGCTTCCAACGTCCGGACCCGCCGGTGCTTAAGCGGAAAACGCAGGATTACGGTCGTTCCGACGTCGGGGGTGCTCTGGATATCGACCGTACCGCCATGGGCCCGGAGGATGCGCAGGAGGATGAGCATGCCGATACCACCCCCGGAGGCTTTGGTGGTGTAATAAGCGTCGAAGACCCGGGTGAGTTTATCGACCGGGATGCCCACGCCGGTATCTCGGATTGAAAGCACGACCCATTCGTCGTCCGACGAAAGCTTCACGTGGATGTCGCCGCCTCGATCCATGGCCTCGAGGGCGTTCTTCATGACATTGAAGAGCGCCTGCTTGATCTGGTTGCGGTCACCGAGAATGAACGGCAACTCGCCCGGGACGTCGAGCGAGACGCGCACCCCGAGTTGCTCCATCTGTTCCCGGAGCAGGCCGGTGGCCTCGGCGACGACGGCGACGAGATCGGTGTCGGTGAGGTGGGGTGGCGTCTGGCGCACGGCGCCGAGGAAATCGCGCACGATACCGTCGAGACGCTTAATCTCGCCTTGGCAGACCTCGGCGGCCTTGCGGACTTTCTCGGCCGCGGGCGAATCGCCTAGTTTGGCGGCCTCGCGCTGGAGCAGTTGGAGATGGATACCAATCGCATTGAGGGGGTTGCCGACCTCATGGGCGACGCCAGCAGCAAGGGAGACAATGGAGTCGATGCGTTCGCTCTCCACACGGTCTTCAGTCTGAACGCGCTCCTTGGTGACGTCGCTGAGCACCGCCACGCGGCGGCTACGCTCGGTGCCTTGGAGGTCACCAACCCGCGCGAGATGCAAGGACAGCAGCCGAGGCTCGGGATAACGGACCTCGAGCTCACGCGCGAGGGCACCCACAGTCTCAGGCAGCTCTAACGCTTGGGCGATGTCGGGCGAAAGGCGGCGCAACTCGGCGCCGTTAACATCTTCCTGGCTGACGCCGAGAAGGCGGACCGCGGAGGCGTTAGCGTATTCGATGGCGCCGTCGTGGGAGAGAACGAGCACGCCCTCGCGGAGCGTATCCAAGACCGTCTCCATGAGATCGCGCTCGCGCTCCAGGCGTCGGGCGAGGATTGCGAGGTTCTGCGCGTCAAGGTCATCGATGCGGCCGAGCACACGGTCCAGCGGACTGAAGCGGCGGCGGGCCATGTCAGGAGGTGCGCGCCGCGACGAGGCGGGCAATCACTTCGATGAGTTGGCGGGCCACGGCGGCCTTGGAGGCCGGACCGAGGACTTCGCGGAAGCCGTTTCGGCCGAGAAGGATAACTTTATTATAATCCGAACCAAAGGCTCCTTCGGAACCGGCGACGGAATTGGCGGCGATGAGGTCGAGCCCCTTCCGCTCAAGCTTATCGAGGGCGTTGACCTCGACGTTCTCGGTCTCGGCGGCGAAACCCACGAGAAACTGGTCGGTGCGACGTTCTTCGGCCAGGACGGTAACGATGTCGGGCACGGGCTCAAGTTCGACGGTCAGCCCTTGGCCGTCCTTTTTCATCTTCTGCAGCGCAGTCGACTTCGGACGCCAGTCGCTGACGGCCGCCGTCATGATGAGCACGTCGCACGGCCCGAACAAGGCGTCGGCCTGACGCTGCATCTCAGCGGCGGTGACGACCGGGTAAACCATCACACCAGCGGGGTCAGGCAAGGAGACTGGACCTGCGACGAGATCGACCGACCAGCCGGCTTCCTTCGCCGCTGTCGCCAAGGCGAAGCCCATCTTGCCCGTCGACGGGTTGCTGATGAAGCGAACCGGATCGAAGAACTCGCGCGTAGGACCGGCGGTGATGAGGCAGCGGAGGGACAAGGGACGAAAGCGGTTGGGAGACGGCGGTTAGCGGTTGGCGGTTAGGCCAAGCACTGGGGATACCTTGGCGGAGGATGGGGGCGGAAACAATAGAGAAGGGGTAGGGGTAGGGGTGGGGGTAGGAAAGGCACAGTCACAAAGGGAGACCGGAAACCGGGAAGGATGCTGCGGTTATTAATGCCCCCAGCTAACCATCCGGTCTCCGGTTTCCCTTTGAGCGCCCCCTGCATCGGGTAGGGACGGCTCTCCGAGCCGTCCGTTCGCATTGCGAGAACCGTAACTCCTGCGGATCAACGGCGGGCTCGGAGAGCCCGCCCTACCTAGAAACACCTAGGGCAGCACGCGGTGCTGCACCTACCCCAACCCCCACCCCTCCCCCTTGCTTTATTTCCCTCCTCCACTCACATTCCCGCCATGGATATCTTTCTGGCGACGGGTAACGCGCACAAGGCCGAGGAATTCGGCCGCATGTTCGCCAAGGCGCGCCTCGACGTCCGCGTACGCTCCGCGAAGGAACTCGGCGGCATGCCCTACGTGGAAGAGATCACCGGCACCTTTAACGGCAACTGCCGCCTTAAGGGCGAAGCTCTCCGTGCCATCGCGCCGCGCAAGGCCTGGGTGCTCGCCGATGACAGCGGCCTCTGCTGCGATGCCCTGCAAGGCGGCCCGGGCGTCGACTCCGCGATCTATGCCGGCGTCGGTGCGACCGATGCGCAGAACCGTGCGAAGCTCCTTGAAGCCATGAAGAAAGCGCCGCTCCACAAGCGAGGTGCACGTTTCGAATGCCACCTTGCGCTTCTCGGGCCAAACCAGGAAGTCGGTAAGTTCGTCGGCCAGTGCTGGGGCAAGATCCTTGAGGCCGAGGTCGGCACCGAGGGCTTCGGTTACGATTCCCTCTTCGTGCCCGCGAACGAAGATCGCACCTTCGGCGAACTCAGCGCCGCCAAGAAGGACTCCATCAGCCACCGCGCCAAGGCGTTCCAGCTCATGGCCGCCTGGATGCGCGAAAACGGAATCGCGTAAGCGGAAAGGCCGCCGAACGGTGGCCGGAGGTAGGGGCGCGGCTACGCCGTGCCCAAGGGCGTGACGTAGTCCCGCCCCTACCCAGCGTTCACCATGCGGCGAACGAGGAAGCACCTTCCGGTCTTCCTTTGCATCTCCCAACCGCTAACCGCTTACCGCCAACCGCCCCTACCTCTTAAAAGAACACCGCTTCGGACAGGGCTTCGGGGGCGGCCATCAGCGCGACGCGCTGAGTGACGGGCGTCGACTGACGACTACGAGTGAAGGTGATGATCGCGCGCGTACCCTTGTCGGCATGCTCCCACGAAAAACGGGCGCCATCGGCGTAGACCCATTCGGCGTCGAGATTGTCGCCGGGCGGCGGCTGCGGGGTCGTCGCGAATTCGGCGGCGAGGTGCGAGCGGGAGAGACCGGCGCAATGCGTCAGGCAGCCGCGCATCCATTCCAGCAGGCCGGCGGCCTCGCCGCGGAGACCGGTGCCGTGATTGACGGTGACGGAACGCAGGCCGCGGACGAGTTCAGCCGGGGCGTGCGCGGCGAGATACTGGCCGAGCGCCTGTCGCACCGGCAGGCAGCGCGCAACGGCGAGGTCGCGGACGGACTTCGGGTTAGGGAACGAGAGTTTGAAGAACTCATCGCCCACAAGGGAGCGATCGGCGACCACGCGACGGCAACGAGACGTCCACGCAAGCCACGGCTTGAATTCGTCGACGGTGACGCCGTGAGCCCAGACGTTAACCGGCAGATCGCCTTCGAGCCAGGTCGAGACGAGCGATTCCAGCTCAGCGGTAGGTGCACCGTGCGCGAGCATGAGCGCCTCGCAGCAGCGCTTGCCGCGACGGGACGGATCGAAGAAGCAGAGGACGTTGACCTTGGCCTCGAGCGCGGCGGCGGAGTCGGCGACCGGGCGCGCGGCGAGAATCACGAGGCGGCACGGATAGCGCTGGGCGAAACGAATGGCCTCGTCGAAGCGGGCTTGGGCATCCTCCGGCGTGACGTTTGCTCCGAACATCAGCACGAGGTTCATCTGCGAAGCGCGCGCGGCTTCTTCGCCTTCTTCGGCCCACGCCTTATCGAGCGACGGGAGGACGGCGGAGATCTTGACCGGGAAGCCCGGGAGCGCGTCGATCAACGGATGGGCCATAATCAGCGGCCGGCATTACGCCAGGCGTGTCCATGGGCGGCCAAGAGGGCGTCGCCACCGGCGGGACCCCAGGAACCGGCGGCGTAGGTTTCCATGCCAGCTCGACCCTGCTGCTGCCAGCTCTGGAGGAGCGGCGTGAACAGGCGCCAGGAGGCTTCGGTCTCGTCGCCGCGGATGAAGAGCGTGCGATCACCCACCACGGCATCGAGGATCAGGCGCTCATACGCCTCAGGCGTGTTGGAGCCGTAGGTGGTCGCGTAGCGGAAGCTCAGGCGGACCGGCTGCGTGCGCGGCTCGAGGCCGGGCACCTTGGAATTGAGGACGAGCGTCGTACCTTCGTCGGGCTGGATCTGGATGACCAAGCGGTTCGGCGCGAGGTCGTAGCGGGCGTCGCCGGCGAAGAGGCCGGACTCCGGCTGCTTGAACTGGATGGCAATCTCGGAGACGCGGCGGGCGAGGCGCTTGCCGGAGCGCATGTAGAAAGGCACGCCGGACCAGCGGCTGTTCTCGATCGAGAAACGCAGTGCGCAGAAGGTCTCGGTCGCGGAATCCTTCGGGATGTCCTTTTCGGCCAGGTAGCCGGGGACTTTCTCGCCGCCGGAAAGACCGTCGTCGTACTGCGCACGGACAGCGTCGGCGTTGACGCCGAGGCGCAGCGGCTGAATAGATTCGAGGAGCTTAACCTTCTCATCGCGGATATGCTCGGCGGAAAGCGAACGCGGCTGTTCCATCGCGACGAGCGCGAGGAGCTGCATGGTGTGGTTCTGCAGCATGTCGCGCGTAGCGCCGCTGCCATCGTAATAACCGCCGCGGGTGCCGACGCCGAGCTCTTCGGCGACCGTGATCTGGACGTGATCGACGTGGCGACGGTTCCAGAGCGGCTCGAGGATCGGATTAGCGAAACGCAGGACGAGGAGATCCTGAACGGTCTCCTTGCCGAGGTAGTGGTCGATGCGGAAGATTTGCGACTCGCGGAAGTTGCGGGCAGCGACGGCGTTGAGGTGGACGGCCGAAGCGAGGTCCTTGCCGAACGGCTTCTCGATGATGACCTTGCTCTCGAGATCGGTACCGACGCCGCGTCCGGCGAGGCCGGACTGGCCGAGGTTCTCCAGGATTGGCTCGAAGACCGAGGGCGGAGTCGAGACGTAGAAGACGAGCTGCAGGGGACGACCAGCGCGCTTCTCGGCGGCGGCGATCTGTTCCTTTAGAGCAGCGAAGGCGGCGGGGTCGTCGTAGCCACCGGACTGGTAGGTGGTGTTGTCCTCGATGCGCTTCCAGATGTCGGGACGGAACTCGCGACGGGAAAACTTCTTCAGGTCGGCCGCGGCCTGGGTGCGGAACTCAGCGTCGGGGATGGGCTTGCGGCCGAAGCCGATCAGGTGGAAGTCCGCGGGGAGCAGGCTGTCCACGGCTAGATTGTAAAGGGCAGGCAGGAGCTTGCGGGCTGCCAAGTCGCCGGAGGCGCCGAAGATGACCACGCAAGTGGGCTGGGCGCCACGGTGCTTGCTCAGGCCAGAAAGGAACGGATGACGGTCGGTGTCGGACATCGGAGTCTAGAAGCGGCGACGCCCGAAGAGGACTTCGCCACGGTGTTGAAGGAGGCGGACGGTGCCTTTCTTGCAAACCAGAACTTCCACGACGTCGAAGCGCGTATGACACTTGCCCCCGATTTGCCGAAGCCACCCGGCCGCCGCCCGCCGCAAAGCCCTCTTTTTCCTTCGATTCACCGCCCAATACCCTTCCCCGCCGATTTCCCCCGTCCGTGTCTTAACCTCGACGAAGACGAGCACCTCGCCCTCGAGGATCACAAGGTCGAGCTCATCGCGTCCGTGCCGCCAATTGGTCGCCAAGCAACGGCCGCCCTGTCTCCGATAATGATCCTCGGCTTGCCGCTCCCCCCACGCTCCGAGACCGACGGGTTCAGGTCGGACCTGCCACCAAGACCGTAACCAGTCCCGAAGTTTGGATAAATTCATGTCCGATAGCACCTAAATCGTGAGTTTTCCGCCATACCTCGACCGAGGGGTTCTTGACCTAGGGAACCCTAGGTGCCTTTCTCTGTCCTTACACCCCTACACCCATGCGTCTCCTCACCCTACTCGTCCTCGGCGCCGCTGCCTGCGTCAGCGCCGACCCCATCCCTGAATCCTACCGCCAGAACGGTTGGTTCGTGGGAGCCCAAGCCTACACCTTCAAGGAGTTCTCCTTCTTCGAAGCCATCGCCAAGACCAAGGAAGCCGGCGGTAACATCATCGAACTCTTCCCCGGACACACCCTCAAGCCGGGCTCCAAGGAAAAGACCCACCACTCGATGTCCGACGCTACCTTCGCCGAAATGAAGGCCGAACTCGACCGTCAGGGCGTCCGCGCCGTGAACTACGGTGTCGTCGGCGCCAAGAACAAGGAAGAGGTCTACGCGATCATGAAGTTCGCCAAGAAGCTCGGCCTCTACGCCGTCTGCACCGAGTCCACCGAACAGATCGCCCATTGGGAATCCGCCGCCATCGAGTTCGATATGAAGGTCGCCTTCCATGAGCACGGCGGCTCGATGAGCAATCCGAAGTACAAGGTCTGGAATCCCCTCTACATCCTCGGCGTCGTTGAGAGCCGTGACCGCCGCGTCGGCGCCTGCGCTGACCTCGGCCACTGGGCTACCTCCAACCTGAAGTCCGTTGAATGCCTCCGCATCCTGGACGGTCGTATCATCAGCGTGCACCTCAAGGACCAGGCCCCCTTCGGC
>CALQQQ010000029.1 GCA_943332745.1 Opitutus sp. GAS368
GGGGAAGTGTGGGGTGATTAGGGGTGGGGGAGGGATATGAGAAAGGGGGAGGGGTAGCGGCAGGGGCGGGGGGGGAGGCATTTTGGGGGTTAAAATGGGCTAAAAGACAGGGGGGTTAGAGGGTTCGGTCTTCCCTGTCGGGGGGAGGTACTTAATTCTCTAGCTATGAACCCTTTTTACCAAGGCGGTGAGTTCGAGGAGACGGCGGATGCGGATGAGGCCCTGTCCAAGGAGCTGACCCGGAATCTGTCCAGAGGGCCAAGCGTGCATGCCACGGCCTTCGTCCATTCCAAGGCGGTGGTCATCGGTAACGTGACCGTCGGCCCCAGGGCTAGCGTCTGGCCCTGCGCCGTCCTCCGCGGCGACATCGCCCCGATCGAGATTGGTGAAGGCACCAATATCCAGGATGGGGCTGTCGTGCACGTCGCTGACGGACTGCCGGCTAAGATCGGCGCCCGCGTCACGGTCGGCCACCTCGCGATGATCCACGCCTGCACCATCGGCGACGAGTGCCTCATCGGTATGCATGCCACCGTCCTTGACGGCGCCGTCATCGGCGCGCGGTCGATCGTCGGCGCCAACTCGCTCGTCACCAAGGGCACGCAGGTGCCCTCCGGTTCGCTCGTCATGGGTTCGCCGGCTAAGGTTGTGCGTCCGCTAACCGCCGAAGAGCAGGCTGCCTTACCCGGTTGGGCCGAGAAGTACGTGAAGGTCGCCGCCCATCATCGTCGTTTCGATTGAGCGTCGCGCCTGCCAGTCAGGTCGTGCTGGGTCCCGCGGAATGGCGGGCTCGCCGCGCGGCGCACGAGGCGCGTGCGGACCGGCTCGTCGAGGCACGTCGCGTGCGTGCGCAGAAGGGCGAGCGTGATCCCGTCGAAGATTTCCTTTTCACCTATTATCCGTTTCGCTTCTCGGCCGTCCGGCGGTGGACGCCGGGAGCCGGCTTGGCGCTGGCCGAGGCCGATGAGCTTATCGATAATCGCCGCTTCCTGCGCGGCTCCGATGGACTCGTGCGGGTGGCCTTACCGGACGCAGCGCAGGCTGGCCGTTTGGATTTCAGCCTGAAGCTCTGCCGGGCGGTCGCCACGCGCCCAGCGTTTCACGGCTGCTTTGGCCTGCATGAATGGGCGATGGTCTATGGCCAGGCCGAACAACGTCGCCATGGCACCTGGCCTTTGCGGCTCGGTGCCGAGGGGACGGACGCCGTCGTACGCTCGATGCCCGTGCGTTGCACGCACTACGACGCCTTCCGCTTTTTCACGCCGGGTGCGCGGCCGCTGAACAAACTGACACCTACGCTCGAGGCGCGGGTCGACAACGAGCAGCCTGGTTGCGTGCACGTTACCATGGACCTCTTCAAGTGGGCGATGAAGGCGCAGCCATGGGTCTCGGCGGAGCTCGCCGCGGACGCGTTTGAGCTCGCGCACGTCGCACGGACCGTCGACATGCGCGCTAGCCCTTATGATTTCTCCGCCATTGGCCTGAAGCCCATCGCGATCGAGACCCCTGAAGGCCGCAGTGAATACGAGGTCGAGCAGCGTCGACTCTCGGCGTTGGCTGAACCTGTCCGCGCGCGGCTGATCGCCGAACTCGAACGGGCGCTCGCTTAAATCGCGGGCGCAAAAAAGGCGGACCAATCGGTCCGCCTTTTCACTTTCATCAACTGTCTGCTCAGGGCAGACGTTCGACGACGAGATCCCTGTAGTCGACCTTGCAGCCTGGGTCGTGGGCCTGGATGGCGAAGGTGCCGTTGCCGAGCTTACGGCCGGCCATACCCTTCGGAGGGGTCCAGTCTTCCGGCTGGGTGAAGTCGACGGTCTGCTTACCGTCGATCCAGATTTGGATGCGCTTACCTTCGACGCGGATATGGTATTCGAACCAGACGTTATCGGGAGCGGCGGGGGTGTTAAGGACGTCGCGGACGGCGTAGAGGCCGCCGGTGCGCTTGATGTCTTTATGGCTGCCGTTCACCTGGCACTCGAAACCCTGGGAGGGCCAGCCCTTATCTTCGTAGGCCGTGTGGAAGTAGAGGCCCGAGTTGGCGCCTGGATAGGTCTTCACCTTCGCCTTGAAATCGAAGTTCGTGAACGTGGCTTTACCGTCGGCGCCGACGAAGAAGAGGTGGCCTTGGCCGCCGCGGATCTGGAGGACGCCGTCCTCGACCTTGTAGGTGCCTTCGGGGGAATTCTTCGAGGCTTTCCAGCCGGCGAGGGACTTGCCGTCGAACATCTGGACGGTTTCACCGGCGAACGCGGCGTACGAACTCAGGAAGAGCGCGGCCGTGGCCAGAAGGGTGGTGCGGAGGGGTGAGGAGGAGCTCATGGGGAAGCACCTAACCAAACCCATTCTCGGCCCGAGGCAAAGGTTAAGTGAAGACCTTGATGCCGGCCTCGCGCATCTCGAGCAGGCGCTTCTTTAGCGTCGAGCGGTTGATGCCGAGGATCATCGCGGAGCGCAGCTGGTTGCCGCGGGTTTCTTCCATCGCACGGCGAATCATTTCCATCTCGATAACCGAGAGGATGGATTTGCCGTCGTTCACGCGGCACTGCTTGTAGATGGTGTCGTAGGATGGGATGAGACCAGCCACAGGGGTGGCGGTTTCCGTCGTGGGAGCGACAGTCACGACGGCGGGCGTGGCGACGATAGGGGTCTTCCGCGGGTTAAGCACGTCCTGTGGAAGATCCTTCGGCAGGATCGTCTCGCCCTTGGCGAGGACGTTGGCGCGCTGCACCACGTTTTCGAGTTCGCGGACGTTGCCGGGCCAGTCGTAGGCGAGGAGGGCGTCGAGCGCTTCGTTGGACAGGCGCTTGGGCTTGATCTTCTTCGCGGCGGCCTGGCGCTGCAGCATGTAGTCGACGAGTAGCGGGACGTCGCCCTTGCGGTGGCGGAGGGCGGGCAGGCGGATGCGGAAGACGTTGAGGCGGTAGTAGAGGTCCTCGCGGAACTGGCGGGAGGCCACCATCGCCTCGAGGTCTTTGTTCGTTGCGGCGACGAGACGCACGCTGATTTTGACGGTGACGGTGCCACCGACGCGCTGAATTTCGCCTTCCTGAATGGCGCGCAGGACCTTGGTCTGCGTCGGCAGCGACATGTCACCGATCTCGTCGAGGAAGATGGTGCCTCCGTCGCAGAGCTCGAACTTGCCGAGTTTCAGATTGGCCGCGCCAGTGAAGGCGCCCTTCTCGTGGCCGAAGAGTTCGGACTCGATGAGGTTCTCCGGGATGGCCGCGCAATTGACCGCGAGGAATGTGCCTTTGGCGCGAAGGGAGTGCTGGTGGATGCAGCGGGCGACGAGCTCCTTGCCCGTGCCGCTTTCGCCGGTGATGAGCACAGTCGCGTCGCTCGCAGCGACCTGGCCGATGGACTTCAGCACTTCCTGCATCGGCTCGGAGTTACCGACGATACCTTCTTTGTAGTCGGCGGGATTGACTAGGGTGCGCGTGGACTTCGTCGCGGCGGCGAGGTCGCGGCGTGCCGAGAGGGCTTTGTCGACGAGCGTGATGAGTTTAGCCTGGTCGAAAGGCTTCATCACGTAGTCGTAAGCGCCGAACTTCATCGCTTCGATCGCGGTCTGCGTGGTCCCGAAGGCGGTCATCAGGATCACCATCGCCTGCGGCTGTGCGCCGCGGAGCATCTGCAAGGTTTCGATGCCGGTCATGCCGCCCATGCGGTTATCGAGCAGGATGACGTCAGGCTGCTCACGTTTCGCGGCGACGACGCCAGTTTCGCCACTGTCAGCTTCGATGACCGCATGTCCGAGACCAGCCAGCGCGCGACGGAGCGAGTAGCGGAGGTCCTTGTCATCATCGATGACCAGGACTTTGGCGGACGCGGTGGAAGGTGTGGCGCTCATGTTGAGTAAAAGTAGGCAGAATCCGTGCCAGCGGTCTCCGTTGTCTCAATATGACCTAATAACATCTTTCAGCAACCCATAGGTGCCTAAATTTAAGCAAAATCCTATAAATCGCCCACCTTGCCAAAGGGTTTTGGGCCGTAATTGTCATTTCATGTCTCGTTGGATCAAGCGCGCGGTAGGCCTTTCTTTTGCTCTCTTGGGGGTGTTTTTCCTTGGGTCGAACCTTTGGGTCTGGTCCGCCGGGTGGGGTCGATTGGCCGAGACTCCTTCAGGCGTTCCGTCCGGATCCGTGATGGTGCTGCTGGGGACGGATGAGTTCGTGAAAGCTTCTGGGGAGCGAACAGGCACCTTTCGTCCGCGCATCGAAGCGGCCGTCGCGTTGGCGCGCTCGGGCCGCGTGAAGCTCATCGTGGCCTCCGGGACGGCCACCCACGCGCGGACGATGGCTGCGCAGTTGCGTGCCGCCGGCGTGACCTGCCCGCTCGTCGAAGATCCCTATGGATGGCGGACGCTCGATTCGGTGTTGAGGGCGAAGGCGTCCTATCCCCGCGAGCATGTGGTTTTCGTTTCCCAAGGGTGGCATTGTGTCCGGGCGCTGTGGATCGCCGACCGGGAAGGAATGCGAGCATCAGCCTATCCGGCGGCCTTCGGCGATGGCTGGAGTCCGTTGCTCAGCGTCGGCCGCGATTGTTTCGCCAAGCCGAAGGCGCTACTGGACCGTTACCTCCTCGGCAATCCGCTCGCGGCTCCGGTGCCGGCGGACGAGGGCAACGTCCCGCACCTTTAAGTCAGGCGCGTTCATGGCGTCCGTCCGGCCTGCGCGCGAGCACGCCGCGGATCTCCATCAGTGTGAGGCTCACCGCCGCGTCCGCCACCGAGCAGTCCGCCAGCCCAGCAAGGCTTTCCGCGTCCTGTGCGGCACCGCCACCGAAGTGCGGCAACCAGCGGGCGAACTCAGGGGGAGCTTCGACCAGCGCGAGCGCGGGGCTACCTCGGCTTTCACCGAGTTCGGTGAGGATATCATCCACCGAGGAGACGAGCGTCGCGCCATCGCGGATGAGGGCATGACAGCCTCGGCTTGAAGGGCTATCAGCCCGGCCGGGTACCGCGCAGAGCGTCTTGCCGAGGTCGCCGGCGAAGCGGGCCGTGATCATGCTACCGCCATCGACGTCGGTCTCCACGACGACCATCACGCGGACGAGTCCGGCCACGATCCGGTTACGCTGGGGGAAAGTCTGGCGATCCGCCGGCCGGCCGAGCGGGAACTCTGCAAGTACACACCCGTCGGCCTTCATGCGCTCCCGCAGGCGGACCGCCTCGGGCGGGAAGGTCAGGTCGAGCCCGTGGCCCACCACGGCCGCCGTGCGTCCGGCGGCGTCGAGCGCACCCTCGTGTGCCGCGGTATCGATGCCGCGGGCGAGGCCGCTGACGATCCACCAGCCTTCCTTCGCCAGGTCGCGCGCGAAGCTGCGGGCGAGCGAAGCGCCATACGTTGTGCAATGGCGCGAGCCGATGATTCCGACGGAACGCTCCGCTGGGAAGTGCGCACCTTCCGCGTAAAGTACCAGCGGCGGATCCCAGAGCTTGGCGAGGGACGCGGGCCACTCGGCATCATCCTCGCTGAGCAACCGGAACCCTAGGTTACGGACGCGCCCCATCTCCGCGGCCCAATCGAAGGCGCGGGCGGCGATCGCCGCCGCGACGGGTCGGCTGACGCCTTCGATCTTGGCGAGTTGTTCGGCCGGTGCGCCGAGCGCGACCGAGAGCTCGCCGCCGAACGCATCGCGCAGCCGCCGCACCGTGACCGGTCCGACGCCTTTGAGTCCGTTGAGGAGGACGCGTTGTGCGAGCGGGTCGGTCGGGATCGGAAGCATCCCGCCAGCCAGCGGGCCGGCTTCAGCCGCGCAAGACAGGGGACAGCCCAGTGAGGAGGTCGGTGGTTCTCACCGCTTCTTCCCCTTGGGTTTGCCTCAGCCAGTCAGCCGCGCGCGCGTGCCACGTGGTCGCCAGGACGACGGCATCGAAGGGCGTGAGGCCAAGTTCGTTGCCCCGCGCCAGCACGGAGGCCACGATACCCGCGAGCAAATCGCCAGAGCCGCCGCGGGCGAGCACGGGACCACCGAACGGAATATGGATGACACGAATGCCGTTGGTGACGCAGGTGAGCGGGCCTTTGAGCACGACAATGGTCTTCGTCTTACGCGCGTAGGCGCGGGCCGCGGCCACGGAAGCGGTCCGGCCACTGAGGCGTTTGAATTCGCCGGCGTGCGGAAGCAGGACGCGAATCTTACTTTGCTTTGATGCGGCGATCACTGGCGGGCGAAGCGCATCAGCGTCGAGGACAAGGGCGGCGGAGCAACGCGTGGCGACCGCGCTGATCAGCTTCGCGGCTTTCTCGCCCATGCCGGAGCCGATGAGGAGCGTGTCCTTGTCCGTAAGTAAGGTACGAAGCGCTTTGAGATTGGCTGCGGTAATCGACCCGTCGCGTCCGGTATGCAGGCCGCGCCACATCGCTTCAGGATAGGCGACCGCCGCTTTCGCGCGGACGGATTCGGGCAGGCAGGTGGTGACGAGGGCCACGCCGGCCCGCAAAGCCGCGGCGGTGTTCATGAGAACCGCGCCTGGCATGCGGTCGGAGCCGCCGACGATGAGGAGCTGGCCCTGATGGCGCTTATCGCTTCGCGCGCGGCGCGGACGGCGGAGCGGAGCCAGATTGGCCGCAGTCACGCAGGCTTCTTCGGTCTCGCCGAGGGGCAGGCCGATATCGAGGACGCGGAGGCGGCCGACGAAGCGGGCAGATTTCGGCACGAGCAGCGGGCGTTTCAGGCAGCCGATTGAGACCGTGAGGTCAGCGCGGAACGCCGGACCGGCGGCGTCGTCGCCGAGTCCGCTCGGCAGATCGACCGCGACGCGCAGCCCGCGAAGGGACTCAGTGGCACGGATGAACGCACGGAGTTCGGTCGAGAGCGGTGCGCGGAACCCTTGGCCGAGGATGCCGTCGAAGATCAGGTCGAACTCATGATCGGCGAGGCGTTCGAGGCTCGCTGCGGCGGCGATGCCGATACGGACGCCGGTCTTGCGGGCCGACCATGCTCGCTGGGCCTGGGAGCGGGCCGGACCGCCCTCGGCGAAGACCGCGACGATTTCTGTGCCGCGTCTCGCGCAATGCAGTGCGGCCAGGAAGGCATCGGCGCCATTGTTACCTTTACCAGCCAACACGAGGATGCGTTCCGGCTTACGACCGAGCAGCGCGACGGCTTCGTCGGCGACCCCGCGTGCGGCGAGGTTCATCAGCTTCCAGGAGCGCGCGGCGTCTCCAGCGATGAATGCCGACTCGGCGGCCGCGGCTTCCGCGCAGGAGAGGACTGGTAGGCGTGCGGAGCCGTTCATGCTCTCAACGCACCAGTACCACAAAGGCCTGGGCTAGCGTGTCGGTGTGGGTGAGCGAAATCAGCAAGCGGGAGGCGCCGAGGGCGGCGAGAAGGGCGCGGGCCTTGTCGTCGAGTTCGACGATGGGTTCGCCCTCGGGGCCGTTGAGCACGCCAACGCTGGTCAGCGAGAGCTCCGCACCGAGGCCGGTGCCGAAGGCCTTGCTCGCGGCTTCCTTGGCGGCGAAGCGGGCGGCGAGGGATGGATAAGGGTCGGCTTTCGCGAGGCAGAGTTTCTGCTCGGCCGGTGTGAAGACCTTATCGAGGAAGGCGGCGCCATGTTTCGCATGCGCGGAGCGGATGCGGTCAACCTCCGTGAGATCCACGCCGACACCGAGCACGTTGCCGCCTTCGAGATTCATACCTTCTTCGTCAGATGTGCCTTCATCTCGGCGACCGCGCCGCGGATGCCGGTGAAGAGCGCACGGGCGACGATTGAATGCCCGATGTTCAGTTCGTGCAGGTGCGGCAGCGTCAGGATCGCCCGGATGTTGTCGTAGTTGATACCATGACCAGCGTTCACGATGAGTCCTAGGCGATGGGCTTGCTCGCAGGCGCCGTGCAGGCGAACGAGCTCGGTTTCGGCGGCCGGGGATTTCCAAGCGTTGGCGAAGGCCCCCGTATGGAGTTCGATGACCGGCGCACCGACGGCAACCGCGGCTTCGATTTGCGGCACATCGGGTCCGATGAAGAGCGAGACCTCGATGCCGGCTGCCTTTAGCGCTTGGGTTGTCTCGCGGACGCGGGCGAGCTGGCCGGCGACGTCGAGGCCGCCTTCCGTTGTCACTTCTTCACGTGATTCGGGGACGAGGCAGACCGCAGCGGGACGAAGCTTGAGGGCGAAGGCGGTCATCGCTGGGGTGCAGGCCATCTCGAGATTGAGCCGGATGCCGGGGATGGCGGCGATGGCGTGGACGTCGGCGTCCTGGATATGGCGGCGGTCTTCGCGCAGGTGGAGCGTAATCCCGTCGGCGCCGCCGGCGAGGGCTTCGCGCGTGAAGGCCAAGACGTCCGGCTCGGCGTGCGGGGATTGGTGCGCACCGCGGTAACGCGCCTGGCGGAGCGTCGCGGCGTGGTCGATGTTGACGCCAAGGAGGAGGGGACGGGAGGACATCGGGCTTCGGCCTGAAGGAATACTCCTCCGCGGGCCTGGGTCAAAGGGAACCGCAAACCGGCGTACCTTAAACCGACAACTTTTTGACAAGACCGCGTTGGAGTGTGAGCCTTAGCGACGGAGCGGTCGGTGACTTCTTCTGCTTCGCCAGCGATTCCGGGTCGCCGGCATGCACGAGTTCGCCGCCGGCGTTGCCGCCTTCGGGGCCGATCTCGAGGACCCAGTCCGCTTCGGCGATCACATCGGGATGATGTTCGATGACAATGACCGTGTGGCCTTGGTCGACGAGCGCATGGAGGAGCTCGATGAGGCGGCGGCAGTCCGCCTGATGTAGGCCGATGGTTGGCTCTTCTAGGATGTAGAGGTTCGGACGGATCTCGCCACGAGAGCGTTCACGGAAGGTCGGGAGGCCTTGGGCGAGTTCGCTGACGAGCTTGAGTCGTTGCGCTTCGCCGCCGGAGAGTGTCGGGCTGCTCTGTCCGAGCGTGAGGTAGCCCAGTCCAGTCTTCACCATCAGGCCGCAGAGATCGCCCAACTTGGCGTCAAAGGAAAGGAACGCAGCGGCTTCCTCAAACGTCATCGCGAGGAGATCGGCAGCGGATTTGCCGTTCCAACGGATGGCCTTGGCCGCTGATCCGTAGCGTGTACCCGCGCATTCTTCGCAAGGCACGTAGGTGTCCGGAAGGAAGCTCATCTCTAGCTTGATACGTCCGGCTCCCGAGCAGGCTTCGCAGCGTCCGCCGGAAGTGTTGAACGAGAAGAAGCCCGCAGCGTGGCCACGGATGGCGGCTTCGGGCAGCGAGGCGAGGCGTTCGCGGATAAGGTCCCAGGCACCGATATAGGTCGCGGGCGTGGAGCGTGGCGTCTTGCCAATGGGTTCTTGGTCGACGACTACCAATTGGCGGAAACCTTTGAGACCCGAGAGCGAGGTGAAGGCGGGCTTACCCTGATAGGAGACGACGGCGAGGGCATCCTTCCCCGTCAGGCCGTCCTTCTTCTTGGTAACGGCCGCGCGGATTGCTGGGGCGAGGAGGTCGGTGACGAGCGTGGACTTGCCGGCGCCCGAGACGCCGCAGACGACGGTGAGTCGTCCGACGGGAATCTGGACGTCGAAGCCCTTGAGGTTGCGGAGTGAGGCGTTCTTCAGGCGGACCCATTCGGCGGGCGCTCCTTTACCGGCGACCGGGCGGCGCGCGCCGCGGAGCGGATGCGGGATGGCTTCCTTGAGGAAGCGACCCGTGACAGAGTCGGCCCGCTTCTCGAGTGCGGCCGCCGTGCCTTGTGCGACGATTGTGCCACCATGGACGCCAGCGCCCGGGCCCATGTCGACCACCAGGTCGGCGGCCCGCA
>CALQQQ010000030.1 GCA_943332745.1 Opitutus sp. GAS368
CCTTGGCGGATTTCTCCATCGCGGCGAAGACCTCGGTGAGATCGCGGGTGTAGCGATGACGGAGCAGACGCTCATACTGCTGCTGCGTCTTGGCGTCGAGCGGCGTGGCCTGCTGGGCGGGCAGCGTCGCGGCGAGCACGAGGGCGGCGCAGAGGAACGGACGGAGGAGTCTCATGGTGTTTGTTGTTTAGAAAGTTCGGGCGGTCAGGAACCGTTGTCGGGGATCTTCTTGATCTCCTCGAAGAGCTTGCGGTCATCCTGCTTGTCGGGCTTGCCCTTCGGCTCAGGTCCGCCGAGGAGCGCCGCGGCGGCCTTGGCCTTCTTCGGCTCGGGCTTACCGGCGGGTTGGACCTGGAGGGCGGCTTCGAGATTCTGCTGCTTACCGGCGCCGATACCAGTGACGCCTTCGACGGGCTTGATGCCGCCAGCGGCGGGCTTGACGCCTTCGGGTGCTTTGACGCCCTTGACGCCGCCGAGTCCCTCGGCGGGAGGCGGAGTCAGTGGTGGTGGGGGTGGTGGCGGAGGCGGTGTCGCCTCCGTGCCCGCACCTTTGACCGACTCCGGTGGTTGCACGCCTTTAACGCCTTCGACGCCCTTCGGGGCAGGCGGAGGCGGCGTTCCCTTGGTACCAGCACCCTTGACGCCTTCAGGCGGCTTCACGCCCTCGGCCCCGACCAGACCCTTGGTCGGAGGAGGCGGCGGTGTCGCCTCCGTGCCCGCGCCTTTAACGGCTTCCGGGGGTTTCATTCCCTTAACGCCTTCGACGCCCTTCGGGGCCGGCGGAGGCGGCGTAGCTTTCGTGCCGGCGCCCGCGACGGGCTTCGCACCTTCGGTGACGGAAGCCGGCGGAGGCGTCTGCTTCACCGCCTTGGCCCCACCTGGCGCCTTTACGCCATCGACCTTGTCGACGCCCTGCACGGTGGTGGGCGCGACGTTCTTCGCAGCGGGATTAATGTCCTTCACCTTGCCGGAGCCTTCTTGGCGGACGCCGCGCACGCCTTCGACCGCAGACGGAGCGGGAGCTTCCTGAGCGAAGGCGAAGGCACCGAAGGCGCAGAGGAGGAGGTGGGTCTTCATAAGTTATTCTGGCGGGCGGAACGGGCGAATTCCACTTCGACGCGTTTCTCGTAGTCAGCGAGGGCCGCAGGATCCTGGTGTTCGGCGAGGTAGCGGAACACCTGGCGGGTGCGCTCGGCGTAAGGACGCCATTCGTCCTCGGTCGCCCCGTTAGCCTTGAGCAAGGAGGTGGCGTAGAAGTAGGCCTTGCCGAGCGTCTCGCGGATCGCGCGGGTCGTCGAACCGTCCTCTCCGTCGACTGCGGCCGATTCCTTGAGCAGCTGGCCCAAGTCGGCGATCGCCCCGGCGACGTCGAGCATCTCGATTTTTGCCTTAGCCTTCGCGAGGCGAATCTGATGGCGGACGGACGGGCGTTCGTCTTGAGGCAGTTCAGCCGAGAGCTTGTCGTATTCCTCGACGACCGTCGCCCAATCCGGCTCCTTCGCGCGCTCGAGCTCGCGGATATGCCCGAGATGGTCACGGGCTTTCTCGCGAGCCATCTGGGCCTGGCCTTCGTTAAAATGATAATACACCACCCCGACGGGGAAGAGCAGCCAAAGCAATGTGAAGAACTTCCTCATCGGGCGGTGCCCTCCCCCGCTTCGGCTTCGATGCGGACGACGCGCCAACGGGAGCCGGCAACCTGCAAGGCCACAGGCAACAGCGCGAGTATCGCGGAACCCAAGGCCATGGCCAGCACCGCCAGCTGCGCGAGATTAAGGCCAGATTTCGGCATCGGCGCCCGTTGAACTAGGTCGCCCAAAGCGGTGGTCGGCAAGTGCTTCTCGTTCACATCATAGTAGGTACCGCGCAAGGCGCGGGCGACGTTCGCGAGCACCTCCGCGTCCTGTCGGGACTGGTGGCCCGCGATAAAGGTGCCCTTGCGCGGGTCGCCGACGCCAAGGATGAGCACATCCTTGACGGATTTCGGGCGCGGTAGAATCGGCTGTAACGGAATCGTGTCGCCGTCGGTGAAGACAATGAGGCGCACCGTCTGCGCGGGTAAGCCATCCACGACCTTGACCGCGGCGTTAATCGCCGTGCCCAGATCGGTCGAACCGGCCTTCATCACGTATTGAAGAGGCAAGCCATTGAAGACGTTGCGGACGAGCTCCGGATCCCGGGCATCCATCACCACGGAATGGGCTTCGGTGTAGAAGCCGATGACGCCGTAACGCAAATCGCCGCCGACCCGCATGAGCACCGCTTCGACTTCTTCACGCATGCGCGCCTGGCGCGTAACCTTCCCTTCCGGGCCGGCATCCTTAAGGTACATACTGGGGGAAAGGTCAGCGACGAAGACGAGGCGGACCGGCTCCTTGGTGTCGGCCGGTTTACCGTCCTTGGCCGCCTGATGCAGCTGCCACATCACCGCCAGTCCCCAGGCGAACGCCGTAATCGCGAGGCAACGCAAGAAAGGAGCCAGCATGGTCCAACCACGGGAGGCGCCCTCCGGACCGAAGGCCAACCGGGCAGCGACGCGTACCCGACGCGCATGCAAGCCCTCCGCCAAAACGGAGAGCAGCAGCACCAAGAGGGCGGCGGTCAAGGGGGACATGGGGTGCCGACACGGGGAGCGTCGGAAGCCCGACAAGTTGAGCGGCGTCCCGCAGTAAGCAAATACCGTTTATCTCACCAATCAGCCCCGTCAGCGGCTGTGAATAACTTACCCCCTCACGTTTATCCAAGATGTGTCGTATAGGCACCAAAAGACTCCTTCTGCTCAAAGCCGGATGCGCAGGCGCGGCGAGATCGGCGTACCGGCGTCGCGACGCGGGCGCTTCGGCCCCTTACCTGGCGCCTCATCGTCCGCGGCGAGGGCCTTCTCGAATTCCTTGGGTATCGGCGACGAGGCTTTGAAGTCGACCTTCGCGCCCTGCCAGTCGAAGGAAAGCTGCGTCGACTCGGCGTGCAGGAAGAGACGTTTGAAGCCGCGGGCGGTACCGACGGCCTTATTGAACTCGAAATCGCCGTAAGTGCGGTCGCCGAGGATCGGATGGCCGTGCGCGGCCGTTTGCACGCGTAGCTGATGGGTGCGGCCCGTGCGCGGCTGGAGTTGGATGAGGGAAAGTGGGAGCGTACCCCCGGCCGCGCGCTGCCAAGCGTACACCGTCACCGCGGGCGCCCCGGCGGCAACGGTCTCGGAACGGACGCCAGCGCCTGGCCCCTTCGTCTTCGACATCTGATCCTGCCAGGTACCGCGCGGAGTGCGCAGACCGCGACCGCGGATGAGCGCGACGTATTGCTTCGAGACCTGCGAACGGGCGAACATCTTGCGGACCAAGTCGGCGATGCCTTCGTCCAGCGAAAGCAGCAACGTGCCACTGGTCGGCGAGTCGAGACGATTGAGCAGATAGACGCGGCGAATGCCACCCTTACCGTCGCGGACATGGAAGGCCTCTTCGTCGAGCGAGTAGTTACCCGTGATCAGGATTGTCCCCTTCTCCGCGACTTCACCCGGGTTCGGATGGGACAAGATACCATCGGGCTTCTCGACCGCGATGAGTCCGCACTCGTGCGAAGCGACCACGCTTACGCCGCGTCCAAACGGAATCCAATCAGTAGCCAAGGTCATCAGTAGTAAAGAAAGTTGATCGTGACCGTGTCGCTCTCGCCGTACATGGCGACCATAGCCGCTCGCCAGTTATCATCAGGCGCGGGCGCCATCACGGCATCCTTGCAGGCGAGGCTCATCACACGGGTGACCTCGCTACCGAGGATCTGGGCACCCGTGACGGTGCCGTCGCGATGCAGCCGGAAACGCACGATCACGCTTCCGCGGGAGAGGCCTTCGAAGCGGGAGCGCTCGATGATACTCCACCAACTGGATTGGATGGCCTCCAACATCCGCTGCGTATAGTCACCGTAATTACTGAAACGGGCGTCGACCGCGATGGATCCCGCGCGGCTAACGCCGACGGGCCGGCGCAAGAGCAGACCATACGTGCCGGATGGAACGGAGGCACGCGGACGATCGGGATTGGCCGCGACGGGGACGGGGGACGGCGCGGGCTGGGCGGCCGACTTGCCCGGGCCGGGCGGCGGTGCAGCCTTGACCGGCGCAGCCATCGAGACGGAAGGCTGGGCGGCGGGGGCGGCCTGAGATTGATCGATGGAGCGCGGCTTGCCCTGGGCGATCCGGAGCTGTTCGGACGTGCCCGCAGATTTCGGCAGAGGCGAGTTGGTCGGCATCTTCTCCGGGACTGGCTGCGCGGCAGTCTGATTACGGGAGGAAGTAAACGGAGTGGTCTTGGGGACGGCCTGGTTGGCGAGCGGGTTCGTTTCAATGAAACGCAACTTTGGCGGCAGGCGGGCTTCGTCGATTTTGACCGGGGCCGTCAGGACTTCGACCGGGCGGACGAACGCCACGACTCTCTGGAAACTGTCAGGTAAGATCCAGATGAGGAGCAGGTGCAGGCCGAGCGAGACCGCTACGGCGATGGCCGCAGATCGGAATTCGGTGGTTCGCTCTGACAGCACGCCGTGAAGTTAGGCGGACCCGGTCCGACTTCAAGCGTAGGCGAGGACGATTATCGGCCGGCGAACTCCCGGGTCAGGGCCGCCAACGTCCGGCGGCAGTCCTCACGCGTGCCGATCACCACATAAAGCTGGTAGCCGTAGTCGCCGGGCTTGATGCCAGCGGGCGAACGGAGGCGGAACACGCAGTTCCACTTTACGACCTTGTCATGCTCGAACTTGAACCGTCCGTAGCCGACGGCGGGCTGACCCGCGGGCGGGCGAGTCGGCGTGAAGACACCCATGGCATGGTCGCCCGAAGGCGTCGAAAGTACCACCGGATCAGGCTGCTCGCCGTCCTGCCGCGGCAGTGGCACGAGCGTCGAGGTCTTGGCATCGAAGCGGAGTTCCTCGCTGAACGACCAAGGCATGTAGCCCGTCAGCGCCTCGACCTGCAGATAAGTATGCGGACGATCCCCGGGGACGGTGAACATCACCCGGTAATCGAGCACGTGGTCCATCTGCGGCCGGCCGATGCGCACCTGCTTGGTGAGGACGTGGTCGGAAAGAAGTCGGTCGTTCAACGCGACGTGACCACCGGACTTCATGCCCGGAGCCAGCCAGAAGGCCATGCGGGTGCGGGTCGTCAGCACGCCGTCACTGACGGAGAGCCCCTCGAGGCGGCTCGTCGACTTCGGTCCGAGCGCATCCACGACCGAACCGGCCTCGGTCGGGTTGTAGCATTCGACGTGATAGACCCCGCCGACATCGGCGTTGATCGCGGACTGCAACTGGCGGCCGTGGTCGTGCGAATCGATAAACTCGACGCCCGCCCACTTCACGGAATCAATCGCGCCGGCCAGACGACTCGTGGTCCGGATGACCAGCGGCTTGCCACCAATCGCGCCCCACAGCTCGGCATCGCCGCTCACGACCGGCGCCTGCGCGAGCACGCAGGCGGGGAGAAGCAGGAGGAGCGCCTTCATGCGGTGAGCCTTTCCAAGACACCGAGCGCAGCGAGCCGGCCTTTCACGAATTCGACCGGCAAGCCCATGATCGTCGAGATGGGCTGCTGGAAATCGGCGATGATGATCTCCTTGCCCTGCTGGATGCCGTAAGCGCCAGCCTTGTCCAAGGTGTTCACCAAAGCCTGATAGCGCGTGATATCGTCTTCCGAGAGTTCACGGAAGCGCACCCAAGCGGTGACATCGTGCGACTCGTCGATGCCGAGGGCCGGGCAGAGCAGGCAGACGCCGGTGTGCACGGTGTGCTCACGTCCAGAAAGCCGGCGGAGCATCGCACGCGACTCGGCGAGGTCGGCCGGCTTATTGAGCGCATGCTCGCCCAGCGCGACGGTGGTATCCGAGCCAAGTACGAGCGCCTCCGGGTGCAGACGCGAGACCGCGGCGGCCTTCAGGCGGGCGTTATGCAGGACCATCTTCGCCGGATCGGTCGTCGGATCCTCATGCTCAGTCACCGCGGCCACCAAGACGCGATGCGGGATGCCCGCCTCACGGAGCAGCTCCGTCCGCCGGGGCGAAGCAGAGGCCAGGATAAGGACGAGTGGCGACACTCCCCGACAGATGCGGAGTAACCCAAATAAGACAATCGCAGAGCCCGCGGGATGACCTTTAGCCGGGCCCGGGCGGGAACCTTCGGCCTCGGCTTGCAGTCAAAGCTCATATTGCCTTTATGAAAGGCGTACCCCGATGTCTTCGCGACTGTCCGCACCCTTTGTCCTCGCCCTGTCGGCCCTCGCCGTCGGGTCCTCGACCATGTGGGCCGACGATGGCCAGGCCGAGAAGGCCGTCGCCCTGCTTGATTCCCGTTGCTTCAAGTGCCACAGCCATGCCTCGGGCAAGAACAAGGGCGGACTGGTCATGGACAGCCTCGCTGGCCTCACGACCGGCGGTGATGGCGGTGCGGCCCTGAAACCTGGCGACCCGGCCAAGAGCCTCTTCCTCCAAAACATCCTCTCGTCCGACCCAGAGAAGATGATGCCGCCCAAAGGCGAACGTCTGACGAAAGACGAAGTCGCACTCCTCCAAGACTGGGTGAAGTCCGGAGCGACCTGGCCGAAGAGCCGCACCAAGGCGCTCGTCGCTGGCCGCTACCTCCCTGGCACCATCGGCGCCAAGGAAAAGACTTGGTGGGCCTACCAAGCCGTCCAACGTTCCGAACTTCCTGCCGGGCAGTCCGCCCATCCGATTGACCGCTTCATCGACGCACGTCTTGCCAAGGATGGCCTGACGGCTTCAGGCGAAGCCGACCGAAGCGTCCTCATCCGCCGGGTCACCTTCGACGCCACCGGCCTGCCGCCGACGCCGGAAGAAGTCGCCGCCTTCGTCCAGTCCACCGATCCACTCGCGTACGAGAAGCTCGTCGACCGCCTGCTGGCCTCGCCCGCCTACGGGCAGCGTATGGCCCGTACCTGGCTCGACCTTGTACGCTACGCCGACAGCGATGGCTTCCGTATCGACGACTTTCGCCCGACCGCCTGGCGCTACCGCGATTACGTCATCAAGGCGTATAACGACAACAAGCCCTACGACCGCTTCATCCAGGAACAAATCGCCGGCGACGAACTCTTCCCGGGCGACACCCAAGCCCTCACCGCCCTCGGCTATCTCCGCCATTGGATCTACGAATACAATAACCGCGACGTTCGGAGCCAATGGGATAACATCCTGAACGACCTGACCGACACCACCGGCGACGTCTTCCTCGGCGCCGGCATGCAGTGCGCCCGCTGCCATGACCATAAGTTCGACCCCATTCTCCAGCGCGATTACTACGCCCTCCGCAGCTTCTTCAACAACACCCTACCCGTCGAGAACCGCGCCGCTTGGACGTCCAAGGAAGCCGGCGAATACGCCCGCAAGCTGGCCGCTTGGGAGAAGGAAACGAAGTCAATCCGCGACGAAATCGCCGCGCTTGAAAAGAAATACCGCGACACCGCGACCAACACCGCCGTAAAGATCTTCCCGGAAGACATCCAGGAGATGATCGCCAAGCCGGACGCTCAGCGCACGCCCTACGAGCAACAGATCGCCGCGCTCGCCTGGCGTCAGGTCGACTATGAATATAATCGGCTCGATCGTTCGATCAAGGGTGCCGACAGCGTCAAGCACGCCGATCTGAAACGTAAGCTGGCCGAACACGATAAGACCAAGCCGGAAGACCCGCCCTTCATCCTCACCATCAGTGAGACCGGTGCCCAGGGCTTGGACGCCGTCATCCCCAAGAAGAACACCGTCGTCCCGCCCGCCTTCCTCACCGTCCTCAGCGCCAGCTACCCCGCCGAACCCGCGAAGATCGAGCCCGTCGCCTCCGGCGCGAGCACCGGCCGCCGCACCGCCCTCGCCCGCTGGCTGACCGAGAAGTCCAACCCCTTCACCGCCCGTCTCGCCATGAACCGCCTCTGGCAGCTCAACTTCCGCCGCGGCCTGGCGCCCTACGCGAGCGACTTCGGCCGCCTCGGCGAACCGCCCTCCCACCCCGAGTTGCTCGATTGGCTTTCCGCAGAGTTCATGGCGAAAGGCTGGGACCAGAAAGCGATGCATCGGCTGATCCTCACGAGCGCCGCCTATCGGCGATCCTCGCTGCACCCCTCCCCCAAGGACGGCCAGCTGAAGGATCCGCAGAACGCCCTGCTCTGGCGCTTCCAACCCCAGCGCCTCGAGTCCGAGCAGATCCGCGACGCTGTCTTCGCCGCCTGCGGCGACCTGAAGGTCGACAAGCAGGCCGGCCCGAGCGTCGTTTACGGCGAACCGGTGCGCAGCATCTTCACGCGCATCATGCGCAACAACCGCGACCCGCTGGCCGACGTGTTCGACGCGCCGCAGTGGTTCAGCAGCGCTTCCTCCCGCGACGTCACCACGACCCCGATCCAATCTCTCCTACTTCTCAATAGCCCGTTCATGCTCAAACGTGGGGAGATTCTCGCCACGCGCATCGCCAAGGAAGTCCCCAAGGATGAAGCCGCCCAAGTTCGCCGCCTCTACCAAGTGCTCTTCGCTCGCCTGCCCTCCGTAGACGAAGCCCGCCGGGCGGTGGCCTTCCTAAAGGAAGTCCGCTCCCAAAAGAATTCTTCGGCCGTGGACGCCGCCGTCGCCAACGATTTTCAACCGGAGAAGGTGCCCTTCCGCGACGGCCAAGGCGCCCACCTCGACGCCGGCCACCGCAAGCCGTTCGTCGCTCCCGGTGCAACCGAAGCCGACTTTGCCAAGGGCTTCACCATCGAGGGCGTGATCGTCCCCCGCACCGTGAGCGACACCGGCTCTGTCCGCGTCATCGCCGCTCAGGTCGGTAAGGCCAAAGACGACGGCTACTGGCAATTCGGCGTAACGGGACTAAAGTCTCGCCGCGCCCCGCGTGTGCTCGTGCTCCAAGCCCACGGCCCTCTCCTCGACGGTACGTTCGGAGAAGCCGTGCAGTTCTCGAACCTACGCATCGAGATGAACAAACCCTATTATGCCTCCGCGGCGGTGCGTTACGCCGACAAGAACGGGCCAGGCGAAGTGAGTTTCACCCTCAAGGACCTCGCCAACGACGACGAGCCCTTACTCCATGACCGCGTCGTCACGAACCTCACGGGCGTGCGCACGGCGACCCAGCCGATTCAGCTCGGCGGCAAGGGCGCTGACCGTGAAAGTTCCTTCCACGGCGTCATCGACGACCTGCGGTTGAGCGCCGGCGCGCTGGCCGATGAAGGACTACTCTACTCCAACGAAGATATCAAATCGAGCGCCCTCGGCTTCTGGCGTTTCGAGAATAAGACCGGTACTCTGCGCGACTCTTCCGGGAAGGGACGCGACCTGGCCGTCGGTGTCGTGAAAGCCACCGCCGACACCAAGAGCGGCGCTACGCCGCTGGCCGCGCTCTGCCACGCCCTCCTCAATTCCTCCGAATTCCTCTACGTCGAATGAACGATCCCCGCTGCCATCGTATCGAAGCTTCTACCTCCCGTCGCGACTTCCTCTTCAGCGCCGGCCTCGGCCTCGGCGCCATGGCGTTCACCGACCTGCTCGCCAAGGACATCGTCGTCCCCGCTGCGGGCACGCCCCTCCAACCCGGCGTCGGCCGCATCAAGCCGCGCGCGAAGCGCGTGATTTTCCTCTTCATGGAAGGCGGCCCGTCGCAGATGGACCTGTACGATCCGAAGCCACTACTCAACAAGCTCGCCGGTCAGCGCCTGCCGGAC
>CALQQQ010000031.1 GCA_943332745.1 Opitutus sp. GAS368
CAGGTCTGCCAAGACCACGGCCTCACCTGGGGCTCCCATTCCAACAACCATTTCGACATCTCCCTCGCGATGTTCACGCACGTCGGCGCCGCCGCCCCGGGCGACGTCACCGCGATGGACACCCATTGGATATGGCAGGAAGGCCAGCGCCTCACCAAGGAGCCCCTGCTCATCAAGGGCGGCAAGATCACCGTCCCGCAGAAGCCCGGACTCGGTGTCGAGATCGACCCAGTACAGCTCGAGGCCGCCCACCAGCTCTACCTGAAACTCCCCTCTGGCTCGCGCGACGACGCCGTCGCGATGCAGTTCCTGATACCTGGCTGGAAGTTCGACCCCAAGAAGCCCTGCCTGGTTCGGTAAAAGACAGGTAGAGACTCCTCAGCCTACGCCTCACTTCCGGAAGACGGGGCTATCCTTCTTCCCTCCGGCCTCAAGGTAAGCAAGCACATCGAGCAACTCCTGCCGGCTGAGTGCATTGATCAATCCTGGCGGCATCGGGGAGATGCGCGAAGACTCCCGCGAGCGGATATCGTTCTTGCGGAGTGTACGCATCTCAGGAGCCAACATACTCGGCCGGACCACGAGCTTATCATCATCCTCTGACACGAGACGTCCGACCACGAGCGTACCGTCCTTCAGGGTGAATTCGGTATTTACGTACTGCTCCGATACGACCTTTGAGGGGTCGATAAGCGACTCCAAGATATCCCGACGAGAGAAGCGGCTACCGATAGACGTGAGGTCGGGACCGACCGAGCCGCCCTCGTCCCCAATTTTATGGCACAACAAGCACTGTGCCGAGGCCAGGGCATCCTGAGCTTGGGCGAAGCTGCGACCAGATGAAAGCGACTTGAGGTCACCCTCGAGGTCGGCGAGCTTCCAATCCTGGACGTACCCGCGCGGCTTCTTGGGCTTCCGAAGGTTATGAAGCGGTTCCGCCCAAGCATCGATAATCGACCGATAAGTCGGCAGTTCTTCCGCAGGAATCTGTGCGATCGCCTCTTGGCGAATCTTCACGAGATAACCCGGATAGCTGGCACCATCGCCGTAGGCCCGCCCAGCCTCGTCGAACCATCGCAGCAATTCAGGCGCATGACGGCCAGGCTTTGGCTGATTCGTCCACCAACCAAGGTATCGGCGACGCAAGGCCGGACTCCAACCCGCGGAGATGGTGCGCAGGTGAAAGAGGTAGCCGATTTGCTCTTCCTGCGTCACGGCCGAAGCCAGCAGATCCAAAGTACGCTCGATGGTCCCTGGGGCCTTGAGGGCCAAGAGCACCTGACACAGCTCACGATTGAGCGCGACCGATTTGGAGGGGTAAGCAGGACTGAGCTCAGCGACCAAGGCACCGGCCAATTCTGGCGCCGGCAAGGCCCCGCGGCTGAGCGCAACCTCGATGATGCGAAGCTTCTCGAGCTGCAGCGATTCGGTCGGCAGCGCACCCAACGGGAATTTCCGTAAAGCCTGCCATGGCTCACGATTGTCGGCCCCGAGACGGGCGAGACCCAGAAGGGCCGTCAACGCCGCCTGAGCATCAGTCTCGGCCAAAGCGCGGGCCTTCCACTCGGTCAACGGCTGACTCTCCAGAGCGATGCGCGCAGCATAACGCAGGAAACGATCTTCCGAACCCAGATGGGGCCAGAGCATACCCAAGGCCTTCGGGTCAGCATGACCATGGAAAGTTTCCAGCTGACGTCGAAGCGCGCGAGCGGCCGAGCCATTTTCGTCATGCAGCACAATCGGCTGGGCGGACTCCTCGCCAACATAGCTGACGCGATAAAGGGCACCTGCCGTGCGCCGACCACCGAGCGTGAAATACATCGCGCCGTCCTGGCCGATCACGAACGCGGTAAGATTGAACGGGGATCGCCCCTTTTTCTCCGCTAAGGCCGTAGGAACGAGGAAACTCTCGACTGAACCGACGTAACTGGAGCCTTCCGGACGAAGATGGACGGCGAGAATACGCCCGTAACTCCAATCCTGGACAAAGAAAGCCTTCTGGTATCTAGCCGGAAATTTGGCCCCCGTACCGAAAGCCACCCCGGTCGGACAACCGATGCCCACGGTCGCCGAGGCTGGCAGGCTGTCTGGATAGTATTCAGGCCATTTGCCGGCCCCTTCGCGGAAGCCGAAATCGGAACCGCTGGTCAGATGGCAGACCCGGATTGGTCGGTACCAAGGCAGCCCCCAATCCCCTTCGAAATCACTATCGAAGCCGAAGAGCTCACCGTCCGGATTACGGGCCACAGAGTAGGTGTTCCGCTGACCGCTGGCGACGAGCTCGCAGTGCGTCCCGTCCGGGTCCATGCGCACGATGAAACCGCCCGGAGGCTTGCGGCCGGCGCCGAAGCCATTGGCATCTTCCGAACGCGGCAGTACGAGGTCGTCGGCATAGTTGCGATGGGGCGAACTTGGCAGTAAGTCCGCTGGGATGTCGCAGAAATTTCCGCAAAGCACATCAAGGCGGCGGCCATCGGGAGAGAGCAGAATCGAATGTGCACCGTGATCGCCGCCGCCCCCTCGCCACTCGCGCAACAGCTCGACCTTATCAAACTGGTCTTCGGGTGTCGTCGAACGGCAGCGGAAGAGACCATAGATTTCCCGACCAGCCGCATCCCGGCCATGGGCATGAACATAAAGACTGTCGAAAGCGAAGAGCATCCCCATCACCTCGCTCAGCGGTAATTTCAACTTCTCGGCGGAAATCACCTTACCGTCCTGCAAAGT
This sequence comes from Opitutus sp. GAS368, assembly GCA_943332745.1. Next base: position 2,728 of record CALQQQ010000031.1, read on the forward strand.
CAGACGCGTGATCGGATCACGACGCTCGCCGCCCAATAATAAGCGCCCCTTCGAATCCTGAATAATCGAGATCCAAGAGCCTTCGGTTGCGAGATCGGCCGCGCGGAGTAATTCGACCTTGAAGCCCGGGAGCGTGCGTAAGTCCGCGGGGGCGATGGCTTCGGCACCCCCCGGCAACGGGCTAAGCCCAAACGATAACAGGCACAGAAAAACCAACCTCAGCGGACGGGGTAAGTTCATAAAGGTACGCCTAGGACAGGCATCAGGCCGGCAATTGCAAGCAGGCAGGCTTAACCTTAACGTTCGCCACGGCTTCCGACCCCAGCGAACGGTTAAATCAGCTCCTTCACGACACCGGTTGCCACGCCACCCTGGAAGTTGGTCGGTAAAGGCATGCCGATACGACTTACGACGGTCTGCCAGACATTCGCCAGCGGCACATCTTTCTGCACCAAGTGACCCTGATGCTTGAGGCCGAGAGCCGAACCGCCGCAGAGAAGCATCGGCAACATCGTGGAGTCGTGGGCGCTGTAGCCACCATTGGTCGTACCCCAGGCTGCCATCGTGTTATCCAGTAAGGTGCCGTGACCTTCCTTCACCGATTTAAGTTTGCCAAGGAAGTAGGCCCACTCGGCCATATAGAGCGCATCAATCTGACGCCAGAAAACCAACTTGTCCTCTTGTTCATTGTGGTGGGTCAGGGTGTGAAGGTCCCACTTGCTGTTGGTCATATAACCGAAGCAGCGAGCTTCATCGCCTTCCGTGCGCGGAATGTGGGTGACGACGCGCGTGCTGTCGGTCTGGAAGCCCAGCGCGACCATATCAAACATCAGACGAGTGTACTCGGAATAACCGCGGCCATCGTTAGCAATGCGTTCGCGCGTGGAGTGCGACCCGAAATCCGGACGGGCCACCTTGGGCTTGGGGCGGTCAATCCATTCCCCTTCGATCTTGATCCGATCTTCCAGATCACGAATCGAAGTAAAATACTGATCGAGTCGGACCCGGTCTTCCTTACCGACATTACGCTGCAACGTGGCCGCCTGCTCTTTGACTGAATCGAGCAGACTGCCGCGTTGTGCGAGCGCCTGCTTGGCGGCCGCCAGCGTGGTGTTGTTCTCGCTACCGAAGAGCTTTTCAAAAAGTACCTCCGGACGGTTCTCCGGGGTGATGGGTGTGCGGTTACGACTCCAAGATAGAGTCATCGGGGTAGGACCGCCGAAACCCGTTTCACGCACCGTCCCCAAGACGAGCGAAGGGAAACGCGTGGAGCTGCCGTGATGGGCGGCAATCTGCTGGTCGACCGACATTAACGTCTGGGCGTTGCGGATAGTATTCAGCCCCGTGAGTAAACAACTGCAGGAGCCGTGGCCGCCCGAAAACGCCTTCAGACCCGTCAGGACCGTCATGTCATCCTTAAACGGTGCCAGCGGGGCTAACGAAGGCGTCATCGTATAATTCTTGCCGGTATCGGTCGGCGTGAAGCCACGAATCTCCAAACCCAAGCCCCAATAAGTGAACATACTCCGGCGCGGAATCTCAACGTCGGCCATTGATCCGGCCGTGGTGATCTTCTTCGCATTCGGGCTCATGGCCTCCAGCCAAGGCAAGGCGAGCGTAGCACCGAGGCCCTTGATGAGCGTGCGGCGCGACATGAGCCAGGAGTTGCTTTGGATATTCATGAGAAGGGGGAGCGGGTTATTGTGTTAGGAAAAAAGAGCTCGCGACGGTCGCCTGGATCACTTCTTGCAGGCGATAGTCATGGGCGGCCGCCTGCGCGGTGATCTGATCGACCACGACGTGGTCGCCATAAACGATCGGCCGACCGAGGGTGTAGCAGAGGAATTTTTCGACGAAGGCCCGGGCGAAGACCTTCTTCTGGGCAAGCAACGCAGCCTTGAACTCCTGCACGGTCTTAAAAGCAGTGCCATCGGGGAGCTGGCCGCTCACATCCAGCAAGGGGGAACCCTTGTCACCCCGCATCCCCTCCCCGTTCTGGCGATCGCGCCACATCCCGATGGCGTCATAATTCTCCAGGGCCAAGCCGAAGGCATCGACGCGCGCGTGGCAACTCGCGCAGTTCTCGGAAAGGCGGTGTTGGTCGAGACGTTCGCGCACCGTCAGCTGTTGCCGGCCCTTGATCGCCGGAAGGTCGCCGGCATTAGGGGGCGGAGGCGGCACGGGCTGATTCCATAGCATGTCCAGCACCCAGGTAGCGCGACGAACGGGAAGCGTACGCGTGCCATCCGCCAGATAGGTCATCAAGCCGGCCATACCCAGCACACCGCCACGACGACCATCGGCCGGAGCGGGAACTCGCCGGAAGTTCTCCCCCTCCACCCCCTCGATCCCGTAATGCTTGGCTAGTCGTTCATTGATGACTAAGAATTCGCTATCAAGGAAGTTGGTCAAAGGGAGGTTCTTCTGGAGGACTTCCTGGAAGAATTCCAGCGGCTCCCGCTTCGAGCTATCCCGCAAGGCATCATCATACTGACGATAGAAATCCCGACTCGGTGGATTACCGTTGTCGAAATTACGCACGCTCAACCATTGGCCGGCAAAATTACGGACAAACTCCGTCGACCGGCGATCAGCCAGTAAGCGCTTGACCTGCGCCTGAATGACCGAGGGTTCGCGTAACTTGCCGGCGGCGGCCAACTTGAACAGTTCTTGGTCTGGAGCGCTGCTCCAAAGTAGGTAGGAGAGTCGGCTGGCTAATTGCCAATCGTCAATGGGCTTCGGGCCGGAAGCGGGAGCGGCCGAGGGAGCGGCCAACTGACTTTCGCTGCCGAGGTATAAGAACGCCGGCGAGCATAGCAGGTTCTTCACCCCTTCACGTACCGCCTGATTAAACGTCAGGGCACGAGCAGCTTTAATTTGAAGCGTCCAGGCCACCATTCGTTCGATTTCCGAGGCGGCGGCCGGGCGACGATAGGCAGTCGGGAGAATGCGGGCGAAAATTTCGCGGAGGTAAGCATCGTCCTCACGCCCTTCACCCGCGAAGAATAACGTCTGCCGAGCCTTGGACGGCCATTCCACAATCGGGCCTTCCCAGTTCATTTCACCCACCCAAAGCCGGGGACGCTTCGCGATATCCAACTTGGGGTCATACACCCACAGGGGGCCGGCGAAATTTTTCCGATTCTCCAGGGCGGCGGCCAACGCCACTTCTGACTTCTTCTTCAACTCGGCGATGAATTCGGCCGGCTTTTTCTCCCGGATGGCTCGTTCAATCTCACCCGCGATGGTCACCGGCTTCCATTGCACTTCCTGGTACAGAGGGTTCGTGATGACGACATCCTTATCCCCGTTGTCCCAGCCCATGCGCCAACTCCGATTCATCCCAGGAGGGCCAGCCTGCAGGTACATCATGAAAACATATTCCTTCGGGGCGTCTAACGGGGCATCGATCACGGCACTCTGCACCACCTCGATCGGGCTACCCGAACCATACTCCACGACCAGCCTCACCTCTTTCTGCGCTTCCTTACCCTCCCCCTTGAAGGCACCCGCCTTGATGCGGAAACGATACCACCCATCACGCTTCACGCCCTTCTTCCCCCAGTCTTCGCCGTAGAAAGGACTCCGCAGGTTGCCCGGCCGACGGTAATTATTGCCACCGGAAAGGTATTCAATCCCGCCGTTCTTGGCCGTCCAATAGAACGGGCCGTGGGGCACGTAACGATTCTCCTTGGCGTTCCACTGACCGAAATTATCGACGGCGATTTTGGATAACGGCTCTTTGAATGCCGCCACGACTCCAGGCGGCGGGTTCGTGTCGACGACCTTACCAGTGGCATCCTTGCTGGCGGCGCCGATGCCGTGCACGTGCTTTTCGTTCAAGGCATTCCAAGTAAATTTCTGCACATCCGGCTTCTCGATGAAGATCGCCTCATCAAGCACCAGATCGGCGACAGCCATGTACTGGGTGAGCTGCCCCTCGTCCATGAACAAGCTCGCTCCGCCACGATCAAAACCGCCGACCTTTCCGTCTGCCGGTAATTCCTTCTCAATGCGGCGGGCGAAACCTTCCTCGAGGGAAAAGATATCGCGGACGGTATTGGCGTATTCGACCCGGTTCATCCGGCGCATCGGCACGCGGCCGCCTGCGCCTTGCGCAATCTTAGTGGTCTCATCCAGCTGCTGAGCTACCCACGAGGTCACCCGAAAGGCTTCTTTGGCGTCGGGACGAGGCTTCTTCTTGGGCGGCATCTCGCCACCGTTGATTTTATCCATTACCTCTTTCCAAAGGCTGGCATTATTCCCGGCCGTAAAATCAGCGCTCAGTAGATCGATGCGGAAACCAGCCCGGGCGGATTCGGCATCATGACAGTCGACGCAATGATTCTGGATGAACGGGCGGATATTGGCCGGCACCGGCACGACGGGCTCGGCGGCGAGCAAACCGAGTGCGCCCATGACGGAGCCGACGAACAGGCGGATCATTGGAACCAAGCAAGAATGAGGCGGACGCGGTCTCACGGGGGTGGCATGATTCCGCCAGATGGGCGGAGGGTTTCAAATGTTATATTAAATCCCCCAGTCAGCGGCGAGCCAGAGGGTGCATCCTCCCCCAAGACCGTCGTGTTCTCCATGCCGCCCCTGACGCTCCTCCGCGATGGGGATTCAAGACCCTTCGGAGGCCAGATCGGCTGACCGGATTAGTTCCACCTTGAAGCCAGGCAACGTGTGCAGCGCCGCAGGCGCGAGCGGTTGAGCCGAATCATCGCGCGGTTTGGTCAGTTAAGGCGCGGTACCCAACCAAAGAAAAAGCCGTCGACCCGTAAGGGCCGACGGCTTTGCTTTCAGGCTAAGCGAGGCTTAGAACTTGTAGCGGACGCCGAGGCTCCACTGGTTCTGGTCCGCGAGGGCGTCGCGGCTGATCCAGGAGTAACCGAGGTCAAGGGAGACGTTGCTCGCGAGGGACTTGCTGAGGGCGACGCTGACTTCATGGCCGGCGGCGTTATTCTCGTAGGAAGCCCAGGCGCCGAAACCGCCGCCGAGGGCGCGATGGAGGGCAATGCCGTAGGTCTCATCGGAACCGACCGTGAGGGCGACGTCAGCGAGCGAAGCGACGTTCTTGATGCGATAACCAAGGGAAACGTCATCAGCGCCGTTACCCAGGTCGCCGCCGACGGAGGTCTGGGCGTTGACGAAGAGATCGGAGCTGCCGAGGTAGGCGGTAGCGGACAGTTCCCAGCCATTGAGATGGCCGGCGGTGCCGTCGGTGGACTGCTGGACGTAGCTCACTTCGACATTGCTGGCGAAGAGGCTGGACGGAGCGGAAGCCGCGAAAGCGGAGGCCGAGCCGAGGGTGAGGAGACTGAGGATAGGTAGGTGCTTCATAGGGTATGGGGTACAATATAATAAACACCCATTAGTGGCCTAAGTTCCAGCCAAACTTTGGGTTATTTACTGATGGGCTGCGAGATGCGGAGGTAGGCAAACAGGTCCCGAAGCTGCTGGGCGTCCAATCCATCGAGCAACCCCTCGGGCATGAGGCTTCGTCCCATGGGAGTGAGCAAGCGGACATCGGCCTGGCGCACAGTGATGTCCTCCCCTTCCAATCCGCGCAGCACCAGGATCTGGGTATCGCGCTCGACCAAGAAGCCACTGAGGGAGCGGCCGTCATTAGTCGTGACTGAGAAATACTGAAATCCTTCACGGATCTCGATATTGGGGTTCACAATGCTGATGAGCATCGTCCCGAGATTATCGCGTTGATACGCGGTGAGTTCAGGGCCGATTTTCCCGCCCTTGAAAAAGAGCTTATGGCAAGGGGCGCACTTTTCCATGTAGATAGGCTCGCCCGCATAGGGATTACCCGTGCCGGCCTTAAGCTTGGCTTCCACGTCAGCGATCTTGGCGATGAAATCCGTCACACCGGCGGCAGGCGTGACCGGATAGAGTTCGGCTAGCAGCGACTGCAGCGGCTTCGGTTCGTGCTGCCGCATGCGCTCGACCATATCGCGCGGGACGGTGTTGGCGCCGATCCGGCCAGACTTAACGGCCTGCAAGAGCTGCTGCGACCATTCGGAGCGGCTCGCGAGCAGGGCCAGCGCGGCGAGACGGATATCACCGACGCTCGTCTCGACGATGGCGACGGTCTGCGTACCGACCTCAGGCTGACCGTAGGTCATCAGCGAGATGAGCGCGGCCTTGCGCAATACAGCGGACTCAGCGGAGCCAGCAATCGCGAGCAAGATAGCCTGCGCATCGGAGTGGCGTACTTCGCCAAAGACGCGGACCTGGTTAAGTCGCTCGGTCGCATCCGCCTTCTTATTCGCAATGAGGGCCAGCGATTCGTTGATGGCCACTGGATCTCCCTGACGGACGCGGAGGATCAACGGCGCCTTACCGGAAGCGGCCATGGCCTGGAGGAGTTCGTCGGGCAAGCCGGCGAGCTCACGTCCACGGTAGGCCTCCTCGAAGCCCTTCATGAGGTGCACGCTGTGGGCGGGGGTCGGTGCGAGACGGAGAAGCTGAGCGCAGACCAGCAGGTCGGCCCGGCGACCTTCTGTGGCGAAGCGACGCATGAGGCGAGGCAGCAGGTGCTGCTGGACGAGCGGGCGATCCCAGACGGCCGGATTCTTGGCGAAGCTCACCACCGCATCACGGTCGAGGGTCACATGGGACTCCAAGGCAACCCAGAGCAGCAGAGGGATGTAGGCGTCGGTGGCGTCCTCATCGCGGGAAGCGAGAGC
>CALQQQ010000032.1 GCA_943332745.1 Opitutus sp. GAS368
AGAAGGACTTCGGAATGATCGAGCTCTGGGACGACCGCGCGATCCAGGTGGTGCAGAACCGCGGCATCTGCTTCCTGGGCACTTCCTATTTCGCCCGCCCGAAGGCCCCCATCCTGCCAGATGAGGTTGCGGAACGTACCTTCATCCTCGTAGGTTCGGAACCGAAAGCCCCTGACAACGGTCCTAAGCACAGCGCATGAAAGCCTCCCTCAAACTCGAGTACTCTCTCCGCGTCCTCTCCCAGCTCGCCCGCCGCCACCGCGGCACGGCCGTGACGCGCATCGAGGAACTCGCCAGGCTCGAGGACATTCCGGCTAATTACCTCGTGCAGTTGCTCAACGAACTCCGCGAAGGCGGGCTTGTCGTCTCGAAGCGCGGCAAGACTGGCGGCTACCGTCTGGCAAAAGACGCCGAAGATATTTCCCTCAAGCAGGTGCTCGCGGTCGTGGAACCCGAGCTCGTCGAAACCAAGATCACGCTCAAAGGCGCGTCCGGACCTCAGGTCGCGGCGCTCTGGCGCGAAGTCTCGAAGCGTTTCGACAAGTCACTCACCGGCTTCAACGTCGCCCAGCTGGCGCTGTCGGAATCGGGTACGGATTTTGAGATCTGAGCGCGACGGCTTAGCCGTCGCGAGGGGACACGCGGGCAAGGTGTCACGGTGACAAGGAGAGTGGCATCAATCAGGTAGGGACGTGATTGCGTCACGTCCGTTCGCGGACGGACATCGGTCTTCATCGCGCTCAGCTAAGACCCGACGACTCCCCGCCTGCGGTCACGAACGGCGGCGATAGCAATCACCGCCCTACCCCCACCCGGAGGGTTGCGTCTCTCTGCCTTTACTTCGCAGCATGCCAGCGTGCCAGCTGTTCCCCCGCGCGACCTTCGGTCGCGCTTACTTCTTCTGGAGCTCCGACTCGGTCCACGCGTCATTCCGTCCCTTGGTGTCGGCGCGGACCTTCTTCACGAGGTCGAGGGATACCGGATCGGCTTCGTGGTCCCACTCACGACGGATATACGTGAGCACGCCGGCGATCTGCTCGTCGGTCAGGAACCCGGCGGCGGGCATATCGTAGCTGTAGCTGACACCCTTCACTTTGATCGGACCGCGCAGGCCGTGCATGACCACCTTGACGATACGCTCGGGATCGCCGGTCACCCATTCGGACCCGGCTAGCGGCGGCGCGAGGCCATCGAGGCCCTTCCCGGTCGTCTGGTGGCACGCGGCGCACAAGCCCGCGAAGGTCTGCTTGCCGGAGTCGTAAAGCGTCTGCTCCTCGTTCGTGAGGAGGCGCATCGCGGAGATCGTCACGCCAGGCTTACCGGGCCAGACCACGGTGCTACGGAACCAACCGAGCACCTTGGCCATGGCGGCGTCCTTGCTCTGGCCGAGCTTGGCGAGGGCCGAGGATTCGCCGAAGAGCTTCACGGGACGCTTGGCGGTGACGGTCGGGTGCGTGGTAAGCGAGCTGAGCAACGCGAGCTGCTGCGGCTTCGACGGTAGCGCGGCGATGATCTCCAAGGCCTTCTCGACCCGCTCGGCCTTGCGTTCGGCGAAGACGCCGCGGAGCAATGCCGCGGGCAAGGACTTGGAGTAGGCGGTCGGCTCCTTGAGCACGGCGGCGAAGAGTTCGAGTTCGCGGCCGGCGAGACCGCTGATGAGGCCGTCCTGGATGGCGATGTGTTCCGCGGCGCGGTGCGCCAACGCGGCGGCGGCGAGGTCGACGGCGAGTTCCTTGGCCTCGCCCATGCTGAGCACGAGCTGCAACTGGACTTCGGGCACGGCCTCGGTCCCGGCCAGCGCGGTCCAGCGGGCGATCACTTCGGCTCGATGCGCCCCGCCCACGAGGCCTTCCGAGACACGTAAGGCGGCGGCGCGCACGCGCGGATCGGCGTCGGCCAGACCGGCGGACACGAGAGCCCAATCAGCCGACTTGAGGCCGTGCTGCGTCCAGAGCGCATGCACCCGACCCATGGGCACCTTGGTCTCGCGGCCGAAAGCCGTCAGCGCGGCGGTAAGCGTCCGGTCACCCGTCTCGACGAGCAAGCGCTGGGCGTTCTCGCGGCGCCATTCGTTGCCGCTGGCGAGTTCAGGAATCAGCTCAGCCGGCTTCAAGCCCGCCAATCCGGCGAGTTTGGTGGTCTTATGGCCTTCCGGCACCACGCGCCAGATGCGTCCGAGGTGAAGCGGGGTGATCAGACCGCGATCTTCGGCCTGCTTGCGGAGGTAAGAGGTGAGCGAGATACGGTGCTGGATCACGCCGTGATGCATGTCCACGAGGTAGAGGGCGCCTTCGGGCCCCGTGAGCGCGTTGACAGGTCGGAAGCGCTCGTCGGTCGAGGTCACGAACTCCTGCTCTTTATAATACGACGTGCCGTTGACCAAGCCCTTGTCAGGGGTGAGCACCAGGCGCTTCACGAGATTGCCGGCCGGCTCGCAGATGAACGCGTTGCCATAGGCGTCGGCCGGGAAGAGGTCCGATCGGTAGATCCACGGCCCGCAGGCGGCGGTGCATTCCTTGAGCTTGTTGTCGCGGAGCATCTCCGCGCGGTAGCCGCGGTTGATGCCCGGGTTGACGCGGGCGGGCCAGACGAACTGGTCCCCCGCGGCCTTCGTGTTGAGACCTGTGGTGCGGCCGAGGGCGGGATTACGCTGCAGGTAGCCCGAGTTCACCACGTCGACGCGCAGGAGGTCGCTGTTGTTGTTGGAATACAGGCGACCGTAGTCGTCCTGCGAAAGCCCCCACTGTCCGCGGAAGTTGCTCACGTCGCGAACCCACTTGCCATCGGCGAACTTGAAGCGCGCCGTGTAGGCGCCGACGTAGAGCCAGCCGTCATGACCCCAGAGGAGGCCGTTCGGGGCGCGCTCGGGGTTGGCGAGCTGCGGACGGGACGGATCGACGCGCACGCCGAAGTCCGTGGCGACCTCGGTCTTTTCGTCCGCCTTGCCGTCGCCGTCGGTGTCGCGGCAGAACCAGAGGTGCGGCGGTGCGCCGACGAGGGCGCCGTCGCGGTGGAGCACCAGGGCGCGAGGTAATATAATATTATCAAGGAACACCGTCCGCTTGTCCATGCGGCCGTCGCCGTCGGTGTCTTCCAGCACGACCACCGAGCCCTTCGGCTGGTCTTCCGTCGTGCCGTCGAAGTTTTCCATGTAGCCCGTCATCTCCACCACCCAGAGGCGGCCGTCGGGGGCGAACTGCAGCACCGTCGGGTTGCGGACCAGCGGGGCTTCGGCGACCAGCTCGATGCGGTAGCCCGGGGCGACCTTGAAGCGGCGGAGCGCTTCCTCGGCCGTGAACTCCGGCGAAGGCGGGATCAGCTTCGCCGGCACGATCGGGCGCTGCGGCTCGCCGGCCTTGTCGCCGATCTGCGCGCACGCGGCCGCCGCCAGGCAAAGGCCGGCCAGAGTCAGGACGCGTCGGGGCATACGCATAAGGACAATATGAATGCCCCGAGGTTGCAGGGTCAACTAAGCGAAGCTCTTTCGGGGCGGATTAAAAGCCCGATGCCAGCCATAAATCATGAGGAGGGTTCCCGCATCGGCGGTGAAGACGTCTTCTCATCACAAGAACCTTAGACTCCGAGGATTGTTTAAAGTCCAGATGGATTACGCTGAAGCGTGCCATGTGCACACCTCTTCAGCGGACCATCGCGTTAAGCATACTCATTCTGCTACTCTCCCCTCAGCCAGGCATAGCTGCCTCTAAGACGGGGCTTCCGGCCGGGAAGCCTGCGCTTGTTGATTCGGATGCAGACGGACTGGACGACGAGCTCGAGGCTGAGCTGGGGACCGATCCCTATGCGGCCGACACGGATGGGGACGGATTTGACGACATGGCGGAACTGCTCGCGGGCTCCGACCCCAATGACCTTAAAGATTACCCGATCGGCAATAGTGTAACCGTGGCAGGCCAAGCCGCCGGCAAAGTCCCCACGCAGCAAAAATACCTACCACTTCCCTCTCTATACGTAAAATCGAGTGGCCCCACCGGAATCCAGACAGGCCGAGATGAACCCTTCCAATCTGTCATATATTATGCCCCACCCAGCGCGCCAGAACACTTGGCCGCCGACTTATCGGGTGTGAATTTCAAAGCGGGCTCCTACGTTCTCACCTGGCAACACCGAACGGCCGTTAATACGAATGGCCTACTTCAGACTTACACCGTCACGATCAAGCTGGAGGGAGGCAGGACCATCTTAGTCCGGAAAACACCCTACGCCGTTGGACCAACTTGGAAGAAATTCGGTCTTAGTTTCGACCTCCATAAGTCTGACGAAGGCTTACCTCTAAGGATCCATATCCTTCCTGACCGAAGCGAGCGGGAACATTATGTAGCGCTCCAAGTCTGCGTCCTTAAGGCGGGACTGGAAGTCGACGCCGACCGAGATGGCGCCATCGCACCAGAAGAACGCCCGGCCGTCGGCAAGCCTTTCCGGTTCTGGATCAATGATGATCACGACGAAGGCGAGTGCCAGGAGCGCGCGGATCAACCTGGTCAGGCCAAGGGAACCGCAGATACCGATCGGCCAGGGGTAAATGGCCTGCGTGACCTCGTGGACTTCTTCGCGGTCAACTTGAACATTCGTCCTCTGGCAAAGCTCTTCAAGCCAAGCGAAGGTTATCGTTATTATCTTCGCAACGAAACCGCCGCCCTGCAGGCGGCGGAAACTTGCCTAGACGCTCTCGCTGTAGACTCGATCCATCGCGACCCGGATATCATGTCGTTCACGATTGATGGAATCCGCCCGCTGGCAGACGCCATCGTCAGCCTGCCCGATGCTCGTGGGCGAATCGAGGTATCGCCGAGCTTCATTGAGCGTATCGCCAAGATCAACCAAGGCGTTGTCCTAATCGAAGCCAGTAAAGGGACCAATAAGCCTCTCTTCCTTGAGATTGAAGATAGCGGCAAGGTAGTGACATCTCTTGAGCTACCCTTGGCCATCGGACCGGTCGAAACGATGTACCGCCATGTCAGCCTTAACCATGGAGCTAAAGACTTCACGGGGCGGCCAGTCGCTCCTCGTAAAGCCGGTCGCCAGACGGACATTATCGAACCCCCTGGCCTACCAGACGCGGAAACCAATGGGCGGTGGTTCGTGCTACTCCATGGTTATAACGTCGACGCCGAAAGCGCTCGCGGCTGGCACGCCGAAACCTTCAAGCGTCTCTACGTCCTAGGGGGCCAAGCCCGCTTCGTCGGCGTCACCTGGAACGGCGACACCGGCTTGGATTATCATAAGGGCGTGTTTCATGCGTTTCAAAGCGGCGACCAGTTATCGCGGAGCCTTGGGTTCCTCGATCAAGCAAGGACCGTCGTGGCCGCCCATAGCCTTGGTAATATTGTGGCCTGTCAGGCCATCCAAGCAGGGTTCACCCCGGCTCGCTATTTCATGCTCAACGCGGCGCTGCCGACGGAAGCCATTACCGGCTTTACAGGCGACGAGACCCAACTGACCCAGATGACCGAAAGGGAGTGGCAAGGCTACCCGCGACGTCTGTTCGCCTCCGATTGGCACAAGATCTTCGCGGCGTCTGACCGACGCAGTAACTATGCTTGGACCAATTGTTTCAGCCGTGTCCGCACGGCCACGACTCTGACTAACTTCTACTCCCCGGGAGAGGATATCACCATCTGCCCGGTCGCGATTGATTCCGCCTCGATTCTTTCCACCTTATGGTCTGGCCGCACTCTTGATTACGGAGCCTGGAAGACCCAGGAAATGCTCAAGGGAGTCGGCTGGAATAGATCACTAGCCACCGTGGCGATGGAGCGAAGCCAAGGCGGCTGGGGATTCAATGGAGCGTGGCGCGGACGATACGTCCAAAGAGCCGGCTCCGGCCGGGGCAATGGTTACTATGAACGAGTGACTCCACTAGCCGCAGGGCGAATCGGAAACTCGCAACTAATCGCCAATCCATTCTTTCGTCCCTTCACGGAGGACTGGCTACACTCGACCCGGCGGCCTCGCGTCTCTCCCATGATCGACGATAGCTTAGTGCGCTATGACCTGCTGGCCCGAGGCATTCCCGCCGTCACCTTCGCCGCAGGCGCCGTGCCGCTCTCCAATCCACTGACGAAGAATATAATGGGCGATATTCACCAGGACATAAATCTGGAGACTAAAGGTCGAGTTCCCAAAAATCGTTGGCCCGGCGCCGGACACAAGGCCGACAACTCAGGCCACTGGCTGCACAGCGACTATAAGAACGTCGCCCTACCCTTCGTCTTCCCGCTCTTCGAGCGCATGATCAAGTAATCCAAACTCCCATGAACCAAATTCTCGGAACGCTTATTCTGCTCATTATGCTATCCGCTGGTGCCACTGCGGCGGAATTCAAATTGCGGATCATCGATGAAGGCGATCGACCTATTCCTAATGCTAAGCTAAACATTATCCTTCATCGTCAGAACGATCCGCGCTACTCAAGCAGTCAGCTAATTGAAGATAAAACCGGTGCTGACGGCACCTTCACTTTCTCGGCGAAAGCAGACATGAGCCTGAGTCGCATCGACGTGTCCAAAGACGGCTTCTACCCCTGCCTCATCACGGATACGCAAGATGGCATCTACAGCCGGGAGCCGAAACAGTCATACACGTTCGGCATGCCGCGACGCCATCGGCCGACTTCACTCCATGCCCGCAAGGTGCGGGTTTATTCTAACCCTGGGCAACTGCCGGAAAACACCTGGCTGGGTTATGACTTTGAAAAAGGGGCTTTTATGACGCCCTACGGCAAAGGTGAAGTCGCCGACATTCGCTTCTTCCTCTCCTCCTCTCAAGACAGCCCTAGGGTGACACCGGAAGAGATGGCGCGTGATCGTGCCGATCCTGACCTCCAGAAACTGACGGAGCGGGATTTTGCCCGCCTACATAATGACTGGAATTACACCCTCAGGGTGGCATTCCCTGAGCCTGGCTCCGGCATCATTGCTGAGCCGAGGAACTGGCCTTACTGCCAACTGCGCATGCCGCCGTTCGCACCGGAGGGCGGCTACGCATCTACCTTCGAAATGAAGCTCTCCTCCCGCGGACCCTTCCTCCACAGGGCTTTCAAGGACTATCCGGGATACTTCCTGCGGACGCGCGTCAAATTGGCTCCCGATGGCACTATCGCTTCCGCTCACTATACGAAAATCGTCGGCTCTCTCGACTACATCCACCATCTGCTCAGCTTCACCTACTATTATAATCCCGTCCCAAACGACCGAGGGCTCGAACTGGCGCCCGGGAAGAATGTCTTCAAATGGCGCCGGGGAATTTCGCCCATCGAAGAGCTGGATGATTTTCCAGAGAATGAACCCTAACCCTCAAAGAATCAGCATGGCGTCGCCGTAACTGAAGAAGCGGTATTCGCGCGCGATGGCTTCGGCGTAGATCTCCTTGAGCCAAGCAAGGCCTTCCGGCGACCCGGGCGTGAGGAACGCGGCGACGAGGCAGAGGAGTGTGGACCGCGGGAGGTGGAAGTTGGTGAGGAGGTGCTCGCAACATCCAATGGTGTCGCCGGGCCGGATGAAGAGTGAGGCGTCCGAATGATAATCTCCGGCCGCCTGCGCGAAGCCCCGGGTCTTGCGGAAGGCATCCTCGCTCGCGCGCACGGAGGTCGTGCCGACGGCAAGTCGCGGCCGGCGCTCCTTCAAGGCCATCATGGTGGCGGCAGGGATCCGATACGCCTCGGAATGCATGACGTGCTGGTCGAGATTCTCGACGCTGACGGGCTGGAACGTCCCCGGGCCGACATCGAGGACGAGGTCGAAGGCATCATGTCCGCGCGCCTTGAGAGTCGCGAGCAACTCGGCGGTGAAATGCAATCCAGCGGTGGGCGCGGCGGCCGCGCGGGCCGACGACGGATCGGCGTACACGGTCTGGTAGCGCGCGGCGTCGTCCGCCGGCGCGAGGCCGCGTTCCTTGCGGGCTTCGACGATATACGGTGGCAACGGGAGCTCGCCGACGCGGTCCGCGAGGGCCTGCACGGTCTCGCCGGCAGGCAGTTCGAACCGCACGCGGTATTCGCCCTGCTTGGTCTCGACGGCGACGGCGCGGCGGCCGTCAATCGTGAAGCCGGCTTCGTCCGAGGCACGCTTACCGGGACGCAGCATGCACCACCATTCGAGCGGGTCGGCGGTGGGGCGCAGGAGCAGGCACTCGACCTTACCGCCGGTGGGCCGCACGCCGAAGAGGCGCGCCTTGAGGACGGTGACGTTGTTACGGATCAGCACCGTGCCCGCGGGCAACAGGTCCGGGAGTTCGGAGAACAGGCGGTGTTCGATTATGCGGGTGGCGCGGCGCACAACGAGCAGGCGCGAGCCGTCGCGACGCGGCGTAGGCTCCGCGGCAATCCGTTCCGGCGGGAGGTCGAAATCCAGCTCCCGGACGTCCATGGCTTACGCGCCGGTCTTCGGCGGCGTGATCAGCAACTGGCCGTCGATCGCGCGCAGGGGCATAAACTCGGCGCCCGGAGGAGCCTTGCGGAGTTCTTCCTCCACGGCGGAAAGCTTGGCGTCCAAGTCGTCGATGCGGGCAACGAAGACGGCCTCCGGCGTCGAGGGCGTGGCGCACGCGCCGTACTCGCGCATGGTGTGGTGCGAAAGGATAACGTGCTCGAGGCGTTCCATGAGCGAGGCTTCGAGGCCGACCTTGGTGCCGTGGGAGCGCACCATGAAGGCGCCGAGGACGAGGTGGCCATGCAGATTGCCCGCGCGGGTGAAACTGGCCTTGGCCATGCCAGGCTCGAGGCGGGAGTATTCCTGCACCTTGCCCATGTCATGCAGCACGATGCCGGCGACGGCGAGCGAGTGGTCGACCTTCGGGTAGAGCGGCAAGAGCGCCTCGGCGCACTTGGCCATGCGCAGGGTGTGCTCGAGCAGGCCGTGGCGGAAGGCATGGTGCATGCCGAGGGCGGCGACGGCGTCATAGAAGCGCTCACCATACTCCTCGAAGGCGGATTCCACGGTGGCGCGCAGGGCGGCGTGCGGGATGCGCGAGACGATGCCGAGGAGATCGGCCTTCATCTTGAGCGGGTCGTGCTGCGAGACCGGCGTGAGGCGACCCATGATCGCCGGATCGGAACGCTCGGCGTCGGTGATAGGCGCGAGCTGGTCGACCTTGAGATCGGGGCGGCCGTTGAAGTCGCTGACCGTACCGCCGACGCGGACGATCGCGCCAGGCTTGAGGGTCATGAGCACCGGCTTGACCGGCGAATCGCCGAAGAGGCGGATCTTGATGTCGTCCGTCGCATCGGCGATGACGGCTTCATAATAAGTCGAACCGGTCTTCGCGGTCTTGGTGGAGATCTCTCCCAGGGCGCAGATGGCCTGGAAGCGGGAGCCGACCGGGGAGGTCTTGCTTTCGCGGAGGGTCAGGAGTGGCTCGGACATGAGCGGGACAGTGG
>CALQQQ010000033.1 GCA_943332745.1 Opitutus sp. GAS368
AGCAGGCGGGTACGGTCGATCTCGCCGTCGGCCGTGCGGGGCACCGAGATGGCGACGCCGACGCGGAGACGGAAATCGACGTCGCGGGTGGGCCGGACGTGCGCGCGGGATTCTTCGGAGATGCGCTCGATATCGCTGAGGGTGAAGAGCCCGCGCAGCTTGTTCTTCGCGTCGACGACGAGGAGCTTGTTCTGGCCGACGTGCTCGGAGAACTTACGATCGGCGGTGGCGATGGGGTCCTTGCCGAGATCTTTTTCAGCCACGGTGAAGACCTTGTCGCGGGGCGTCATGACCGCGGCGACCTTGCGCTGCCCGTGGCGCTCTTTGACCGTGCTACCCGGGAGTAGGCCAAGCAGTGTGCCGTCGGAGGAAGTGACTGGGAAGGTACTGAAGGCTAGGCCGTCGCGTTCGATGCGGGCGAGGACCTGGGCGATGGTGTCATCGGCCGAGACGACCGCCGGGTCGCCGATCATGCCGTGGATATGGTTCTTCACGCGGCGGACTTCAGCGACCTGCTCCGCTTCCGACATATTATAGTGAAGGAGGCCCAAGCCGCCGTTGAGAGCCATCGCGATGGCCATCCGATGCTCGGTGACCGTATCCATGTCGGACGAGACGATGGGCAGGGACAGCGCCAGGGAGTCGGAGAGAGCCGAATCGAGGCGGGTCATCCGGGGGAGGACTTCGGAGTAGCGGGTCGCCAGGGAGACGTCGTCATACGTCAGGCCGAGGCCGGCGTTGGCGGGGAAGAAGTCGTCCGCGGACAGGTAAAAGCGTTCGTCTAGGGAAACGCGGCCCTTGGATTTCGAGGAGGCCATGAGTGGTCGGTTTCCCCAAAGGGTGTTAGGCACCCCCCTAAGGGGTGGCAAATTGATTTTGCGAGTTTGTCCGGATTGCCGTCTATTCGACCCATGACCGGCGGTTTTTTCGACTTCAAACGTGTCCGCCGCCGACTTCGCTCGCCGGTGACGACGGGCGCTGGCGCCGTGGATAGCGTAGACCGCGTTATCCTGCGGACCCAATCAGACCAAGGCACTGGGTACGGTGAAATTGCGCCGTGGCCAGGCTTCCCGACCGAAACCGTCGAGCAGGCGCTGGAGTTTCTCCGCTCGGCCCAAGGCAACCTTCCCCACTTACTCGCGGCCGTCGAGGCCTCGCCGGCTCCCCTCCCTTGCCTCACGTCCGCGCTCTCGAGCTGCCGCCATTGGGACAAGATCGCCAGCTTCGGCGGCAGCTTGCCATGCGCCGGACTCATGACGCTTTCCGTGATGGAAACCGAGGCGAAGGCGGCCGCGGGCTTCAAGACCTTGAAAGTAAAGATTTCCCCAGAGACCTCGGAGGAATCCATCCACGGCGTGCTGAGCCGATTCCAGGGTCGCGTCCGGCTGGATGCCAACGGCTCACTGGATCTTCAGTCTGCGCGGCGATGGACAGAGTTCGCGCGTGCGCAGGCACAGGTGGAATTCCTCGAACAACCGTTACCCGTCGGGCATCCAGGCTACGCCTCGCTCGGACCAGACAAGGTCGCGCTCGACGAATCCTTCCTGACACCGGGCGGCACCGACTGGAGTGGAACGATCGTCGTAAAACCTTTGCTCGCTGGCGATTGGGACGACCTCCGCGCATGGCGCGCCACGCATGCCGGCACCGTCGTCTATTCCTCCTGCTTCGAGACCGCGATTGGCCGCCAAGGTGCGCTCTGGCTCGCGGCGCAGGACCCAGCGGCCGGTACGGTGGGATTCGATACATTAGGTCGCTTCGAAAGCGACGGGCGCGACCGACATGCGCACGGGCCATCCGCCAGCGGCTTGCCGGGCTACGATTGGGCGGGCTTTTGGCATGACCTGACATGAGCGCCATCGCGGTCTTCCACGCGGAGCATACCGCCCACCTGCAGGAAGCCCTGCATGCGCATGATGCCGGCTTGCCGGTATTCTTGGGTAACCCCCGCTGGTCTGAGTATAACCTCGCCGAAGCCGCGCGGCAGATTCCCCGCGGTACAATCATCAAAGGCCACTCGCTCGAACCGCGCGGGCTTGGCACCTGTGATTGGCCGAAAAACTGGCGCGGCCGCGTGATGATTCCGACCGGAGGCACCGGGGGCAAAGTAAAGTTCGTCATCCATTCTCCGGAAACCCTCCGAGCGGCGGCGCTCGGCCTGCGTGATGCACTTGTCGCCCGCAGTCTCTCGCCGATTCTACACAGCGTGACGTGCGCTCCGCCCTGGCACGTGAGCGGATTCATGCCGGCGATTCGGGCGCGCATCACCGGCGGCGACCATCTCGTCATCGATGGTCGGTTCAATGAAAACACCGCCCTGCCCGCCCTCACGTTCCCTTCCCCTGGCACAAAGATTATTTCGCTGGTGCCCGCTCAGCTATCACGGTTACTCGCACGCACCGATGGTGAACCCTGGTTGCGCCTGTTCGACGTCATCCTCCTCGGCGGCTCTGCGGTGCCCGCACCGTTACTCGCCGAGATCCGGGTGCGCCGCCTGCCCGTCTTCCTTACCTATGGCTCGACGGAGACCGCCGCGGCCTGCGCGCTTTGCCCGCCGGAGAAAATCTGGTCCGGAGAATCCGTGCGCGGCACTCCCCTGCCTGGTGTGACGTTCGCAACAAACCCTGAGGGGGTCGTCACCATCGCCACCGACGCACTCGGTATCGGAATGTGGCCGGACGGCCCGCTCGAAAGCCCTTGGGCGAGCGGCGATCGGGGGGACGTCGCCGCGGACGGCAGCGTCAAGATTTCAGGTCGCGCCGATCGCGTGATCATCACCGGCGGCGAGAAAGTCGACCCCGCGCGCGTGGAGCAGATCCTGCTCGCGACCGGGCTCGTGAAGGAAGCGCTCGTGCTCGGGATGGTCGACGTGCGTTGGGGCGAAGTCGTGACGGCCTGCGTCATCGGCCCCGCGACCACCGAAGCCGCCTTACGGCTGGCCTGCGAAGCACTCGAGCCGGCGGCGCGCCCGCGGCGTTACGTGTTTGTCCCGACGATGCCGACGAATGCCAGCGGCAAGCCAGACCGGGACGCCATCGCGAAGCTGACCGCTTAGGCGCGAACGGCTTTCCAAACGCGCAGGCAGGATTCAACGAGCGCCGGGAATTCCAAGAGGGGCACCTGCGAAGGGCCGTCAGAGATCGCCTTCTTTGGGTCCGGATGCGTCTCCATGAAAAGACCGTCGGCACCGGCGGCGAGGGCCGCCTTAGCAAGGACCGGGACGTATTCGCGCTGACCGCCGGAAGAACCGCCGGCGGCGCCGGGAAGCTGTACCGCGTGCGTAGCATCCATGATCGTCGGGTGACCGAAGCCGGCCATGATCGGGAAGGAACGCATGTCGACGACGAGGTTCTGGTAACCGAAGGTCGTACCGCGATCGGTCTGCCAGATTTCGGCGGCCCGAGCCCCTTCGAGCTTATCGACCACGAAACGCATCTCAAACGGGGAAAGAAACTGGCCCTTCTTCACGTTGACGACTTTGCCCGTCTTGGCGGCCGCAACGAGGAGGTCGGTCTGGCGGCACATGAACGCGGGAATCTGCAGGACATCGACGACCTTGCCGACAGCTTCACACTGCTCGGGGCCGTGGATATCGGTAAGGACATTGAATCCGAAATCCTTCTTCACCATCGCAAGGAGGTCGAGGCCGGCCTGCATGCCGGGGCCGCGGTCACCGCCGAGCGAGGTGCGGTTAGCCTTATCGTACGAGCCCTTGAAGATAATGTTCAGCTCCGGATGGCGGGCGGCCAAGGCCTTGAGCTCCGTGGCGACGGTCCGGCAGTTGGACTCCGATTCGAGGGAGCAAGGTCCAGCGATGAGGAGCAGACGGCGCTTATCGTGCAGCATGCGGCAGGATAGGACGGGACGCGCCCTCAGGGCGAGCCGTAAGGAGTGCTCAGCGACCCAGCCAGGACAGCACTTCCGGCAGCGAACGCGTGTTGAGCACCTGCTCCGGCGTCAGCCAGCCCTTGCGGGCGATACGTACGCCGTGCGCAGCGAAGGCCAACTGGTCGACATCATGAGCGTCCGGATTAATCGAGCAGAGCACGCCCTTCTCGGCCGCGCGACGCCACCAGCGCCAGTCGAGGTCGAGGCGCCAAGGGTTCGCGTTAAGCTCAATGATCGTATCGTTGGCCGCGGCGGCATCGATGACCTTGGCGATGTCGACGTCGTAAGGCTCACGCTTGTTAAGGAGGCGACCGGTGAGATGACCCACCATGTCGACGTGTTCGTTCTCGATGGCCTTAATGATGCGAGCCGTCTGCGCCTCGCGATCCAGGGTGAAAAGGGTGTGTACCGAGGCCACGACGAAGTCCAGGCGGGCAAGCACGTCGTCCGTGAAGTCGAGCGTGCCGTCTTTGAGGATGTCGACCTCGCTACCGGAGAGCACGCGCACGCGATACTTCTTCGAAGCGTTGAGTTGGGCGATATCCTCGAGCTGCTTCGCGAGGCGCTCCTCGTCGAGGCCGCCGGCTTGGAAGCTCGACTTCGAGTGGTCAGAGATACCAAGATACTCCCAACTATGGGCTTCCGCGGCGGCCGCCATCTGGTCGAGAGTATGATCACCATCTGATTCCGTGGTGTGATTATGGAAGACGCCGCGCAGGTCGGAAAGCTGGACGAGTTTCGGTAGCTTACCGGCTTCGGCGGCATCAATCTCGCCATTACCCTCGCGAAGTTCGGGCGGGATCCAGGGCAGGCCGAGCGCGCGGAAGACTTCTTCTTCGCTCGTGGCGCCCGGAGCGACGGACTTCTCGTCGACGGACTTGAAGCCCCACTCGCTCATGCTGAGCCCGCGGCCGAGCGCGCGGTGGCGCATGGCGACGTTATGCTCCTTGGAGCCCGTGAAGTGATGGAGGGCGAAATAGAACTGCTCGGCCGGGACGACGCGGAGATCCGCCTGCAGGCCGTTTTCGAAGCGCACGCTGGACTTCGTCTCGCCATGGGCGGTGACTTCCTTGACGCCCGGATAAGCGACGAACCAATCCATGATCGGCTTGGGTTCCGAAGAGGCTACGAGGAAGTCGAGGTCGCCGACCGTCTCGCGGGCGCGGCGCAACGAGCCGGCGGATTCGGCGAGCGAGACCTGGGGCAGAGCGCGGAGCCCGGCGAGGATCGGCTCGGCGATGGCGGCGGCCTCGTACCAACGATGCCGCTTGCCGTAGGCGATGCGGTTCTTGATGCCTTCGAGGATTTTATCCTGCGTCTTCTCGCCGAAGCCCTTGAGCTCGGCGACGGCGCCGGATTCGCAGACCTCCTTCAGCTTTGCCAGGTCTTCGACCGCAAGCAGCGTCCAGAGCGCGCGGACCTTCTTTGGGCCGAGGCCGGGAATCTGCATGACCTCGAGGAGTCCGGCGGGGATGGAAGCCTTGAGCTTCTGATGGAAGGGCAAGACGCCGTCGCGGCGGAGGGTCGTGATCTTATCGACCAACGCCTCGCCGAGACCGGGGATATCAGCGAGCTTGCCGCTGTCGATGAGCTCACCGAGGTCCTCCGTCATATTCTCCAGGATGCGAGCGCCGGCGGAGTAGGCCCGAATCTTGAACGGGTTCTCCCCGGTCAGCTCCATGAACGTGGCGATCTCGTCGAGGACGCTCGCGATGTCATTCTTCTCCATCATGGACGGCGGGCCTTTTCGGCGAGGTAGATGCTTTGCAGCGCAGTAAAGTCGGCTTCACGGCTGCCGCTCTCGATCACGTGCTGGTAGGATCCCGCATGGCGGACCTCCTCTTCGGCGGCGGCGACGCGGCGATCAATCTCGTCGGCCGGATCGGTGCCGCGGCCCGTGAGACGGCGCCGGAGTTCGGCGTGGTCGCTCACGCGGATGAAGACCGTGACCAGCGCGGCGGCGAGGCGAGGATCGGCCTCGCCCTTCGCGCGGATCGTGGCGGCGCCCTGGACGTCGACGTTCAGCAGCGCATCGAAACCGGCGCCGAGATGCGTGGCGACGTCGGCCGCGCGCGGGCCGTAGAGATTCCCGTGGACGGTAGCGTGCTCAAGGAACACGCCTTGCGCGACCTGCTGTTCGAAGCTGCCGCGCGTGAGGAAGTGATAGTCCGCGCCGTCGGCTTCGCCGGTGCGAGGCGCACGGGTGGTGCAGGTGATCACGCGGCGGATCGCCTGCGGGTAGGCCTCGGTGAGCCGAGAGCAGAGCGTGGTCTTCCCGCTGCCGGCCGGGCCCGAGACGACGATGAGCAGCGCGCGGATCACGGGCGGCGTCAGGACTGGACGACGCACGCGGCCGCCAGCAGCAGGCTCAGGCCGCCAAAGAACTTGCGCCGGCCATCGGTGGCGAGGACCCAATCACATTGACGGCAGAAGACCGGCGGGGAGCAGGCCCACCAGAAACCGAAGAGGATCAGCACGCCGTAGCTCACCGAGGCCTCCAGCAGGCTGTGAGGAAGCTGCCGATAACCGCCATCCAAAGCATGGCGGGCGAGGAAAAGCATGCATACGCCCAGCGCGCGGACCGACAGGAAGTCCGGCATATAGACGAAGGTGGCGAGGCTGGCGCCGATGAAGCCGATGACCACCGGCAGGCGCGGCAGCCCGGCGAGATCGGCCTCGGGGATGTTCATCAGCCACCCAGCGAACCAGCCGATGGCCAGCAGGCCGAGGAGGTAGGTGGCGCCCTTCGAGCGGCGGAACGTACGTAAGACCGGTGCGTCGGTGACGATGAGCCAGCCGGCCAGGAGCAGGAAGGCGGCGAGCGCGTAGTAAGCTTGGGCGAGGGTCACGGACACCATTAGGACGAGCCCATCGCCCGAGGCAACCCGTAGGTTCAGCGGGCGCGCAGCCGACCGACGGACCAGGCCGCATGTTCGGCCACCATCGGATCGGCATCGGCGAGGAGCGCCTCGGCGGATGGCAGGTCGGCCGGCGTGCCGACATTGCCGAGCACCGTGAGCGCGTTGCGGCGCCAGCGGGCCAGCCCGAGTCGTTCGACCGGCGTACCTTTGAAGTGCGCGAGGAACTGCTCGTCCGTCCAGGCCAACGTCTCGCGGAGCGGCGGATGTGGACGCGGGGCGAAATGGGCTTCACGGGTGGCGACGGCCCACTTGTTCCAGGGACAGACGTCGAGGCAGTCGTCGCAGCCAAACACGCGATCGCCGAGGGCTTCGCGGTATTCCACAGGGATGGCGCCCTTGTGCTCAATGGTCAGGTAAGCCAGACACTTGCGCGCATCTAATTTATAAGGAGCGATGATCGCCGCCGTCGGACAGGCGTCGATGCAGCGCGTGCACGTGCCACAGCGATCCGGCTCCTTCGCCGCGGAAACTTCGAGTTCGAGGGTCGTCAGGATGACGCCGAGGAAGAGCCAGGTCCCGGCGCCGCGGTGGATGAGAATCGTGCTCTTGCCCTGCCAGCCGAGGCCGGCGGCGGCGGCCACGGGCTTTTCGAGCACGGGGCCGGTGTCGACGTAAGGCTTCTGTTCGCCGCCGAGATCGTGCATCACTTCGCAGAGCTGCTGTAAACGGGCGAGGATCACGTCGTGATAGTCGGCGCCGAGGGCGTATTTCGCAATGCGGTAACCAGCCGGAGGATGCGGCTGATAATAATTGAGCCCCACGACCACGAGACTACGGGCCTCCGACATGACCTGGCGGGCGTCGGTGCGGCGATCAGGATTACGAGCCAGCCAGGCCATGTCGCCGTGCATGCCGTCGGCGATCCACTTCTTAAAATAGTCAGCGCGGACATCGACCTCGACTGGCGCGACGCCGAAAGCGTCGAAGCCCAGTGCCTTCGCCGAAGCCTCGAGTCGCTGGCGGAGAGCGCGAGGGTCCATCGGACTCAGCCCAAGATCGAAAGCACGCGGCTCACGATCTCTTCGACTGGCGCAAGCTTACCATTACCTTCGTAACCGCAGGCCAGCATCCCTTCGGCCGGCTCGACGATCGCATGGCCGCGGGAGCGGAGGGTCTTCAGGTTAGCCTGGGTAGCGGCGTGCTCGTACATCTTGCCGTTCATCGCCGGGCAAAGGAGGACCGGGCCACGGGTGGCGAGATAGATACTCGTCAGCAGATCGGGGGCGAGACCGTGGGCGAATTCGGCCATCACATGAGCCGTCAGCGGGGCGACCAGGAGCAGGTCGGACGAATCAGCAATCTCGATGTGTCCTGGGATGGAGTTGGCACCTTCAGCCCAGAGATCGAACGCCACTGGTCGGCGAGAGAGCACCTGAAGTGTCATCGGGGTGATGAACTGGGTCGCGCCCTTCGTCATGACCACCTGAACCTCCGCGCCATATTTGACCAGCTGGGAGGTCAGGTCCGCGGCCTTATAGGCGGCGATGGAGCCGGTGACACCGAGGGTGATGCGTTTGCCGACGAGCTGGGACATGACAGCCCCCCACGATGGGAAGCACCGAGGGTGAGGCGAGGGGAAAGGCGACGAGCGATGCCGAAAACAAGAGCTTTCGGGCGAAACCTGCCCCTTTTCTTGTTTGCCATGCCTGCCCACGGGGGTTCGCATTGGCTTCTCTTATGCAATCCGACATTGGTCTCATTGGTCTGGCCGTCATGGGTCAGAACCTCGCCCTCAACATCGCCGACCACGGCTTCGCGATCTCGGTGTACAACCGCACGACCGCCAAGACCGACGAGTTCGTGAAGGAAAACCCAAAGACCCCGGGCAAGCTCACCGGCTGCCCGACCATCAAGGACTTCGCGGCCTCCCTTAAGAAGCCCCGCAAGGCCGTCATCCTCGTCAAGGCCGGCGGCCCGACCGACGCCGTGATCAACGAGCTCGCCGCGGCCTTCGAGCCCGGCGACATCATCATCGACGGAGGCAACGCCCTCTGGACAGACACCATCCGCCGCGAAAAAGAACTTAAGGCCAAGGGCCTCCGCTTCATCGGCTCCGGTGTCTCCGGCGGCGAAGAAGGCGCCCGCTTCGGTCCGTCCCTCATGCCCGGTGGCGATGCCGCCGCCTGGGCCGAGCTCAAGCCCATCTGGGAAGCCGTCGCCTCCAAGGTCGATGCCGTCACTGGCGTCGAACTGACCGGCGCGACCCCGGGTAAGCCCATCAAGGGCGGAGTCCCTTGCGTGGCCCATATCGGCCCCGACGGCGCCGGCCACTACGTCAAGATGGTCCACAACGGCATCGAGTACGGCGACATGCAGATGATCTGCGAAGCCTACGACCTCATGCGCGGCCTCCTCGGCATGACCCCCGACGAGATCGGCACCACCTTTGAAGAAGGGAACAAGGGCGACCTGAACTCCTTCCTCATCGAGATCACCGCCAAGGTGCTCAAGCAGAAGGACCCG
>CALQQQ010000034.1 GCA_943332745.1 Opitutus sp. GAS368
ATCGTCATCGTCTCGATCTTCGCCGGCTGGACGCTCGGCACCTGGTTCTCCATCGCGATGATCATTCTGATGGCCACCGTGATTCTCTACCAAACCAACGAAATCAAGAACACCATGGAGACCGACCAGCATGTCGCTGCGGCCTTCGTCTTATTCTCTTCCTTCGTCACGCTACTCTTCTACGTCATCCGCCTCTTCGCCGGTCGTCGCGAGTAAGCGCGACCAGCAGCAACTTCGAAGGGCTTTCCGGTGTTATATCGGGGAGCCCTTTTTATTTATGCGCCATTTCCTCCTCCTTTGCCTCTCCTTGGTCTGCGCCGCTTCGTTGTCGGCCCAAGGCAAGTTCCGCGATTTGCTCTCGGCCAAGGCGCCCGAAGGATTTGTCGAAAAGTCCTGGACGGTCGACGGCGTGAAGCGGACGGCACTCGTCCGCGTGCCCGCCGGCGCGAGCGGCCAGCTGGCGGTGGTCTTCGGCTGGCATGGCCACGGCGGCCGCTCCACCCACTCCGCCGGCCGATGGGGTTACGCTGAGATCGACACGACTTCGATCCTCGTCTTCCCGCAGGGCCTGCCGACCGTCTCGCCACTCGTCGATAAGGAAGGCCGCATGCCCGGCTGGCAGACCTCCGTCGACAGCGAAGGTGGCCGTGATATCAAGCTCTTCGATGCCATCCTGACTGACCTCAAGAAGGGGCACGTGGTAGACGAACGTCGCATCTTCTCCATGGGGCATTCCAATGGAGCGGCGTTCAGCTATCTCCTCTGGCAGGCCCGCCCGGAAGTCCTGGCCGCCATCGGGGCCGTCGCGGGCAGTCTACGGGGCGACACCAAGGTCACTTCGCCCATGCCGGTGATCCACGTCGCCGGAGAGAAAGATCCGCTCGTCAAGTTCGCCTGGCAGCAGGCTACTTTCGCCGCGGTGAAGCGATTTAATGGATGCACGGAAGAGGGTCAGCCTTGGGCCAAGGAAGGCGTCCTTGAGGCGACGCTCTATACTTCGAGCAAGGGCGCGCCGCTGGTGACCGCCATCCATGCGGGTAGCCACGAATACGCCAAGGGTTCCACCGAACTCATCGTCCGGTTCTTCAAGGAGAACCCCAAGCCGGCCAAGTGATCAGCGGGCGGGGTCGTCCGTCAGGATCGCGAGGTCGTCGAGGTAGAATTCGGTCTTCTCGTTGGCGTTGCTGACGAATCCTACCCAGTCCAGGGTCTTCATGTCCGGGTGACGGCAGGGTAGGTCCTTGAATTCCTGGGTCGCTTCGCCTTCCGGCGTGACCTTCAGGTTCCAGCGGCCCGTGACGGCGTCGCCGATGACGGCGGAGAGCTCGAAACGGATCCACTTCTGGACCGGTACGGCGATGTCGAGGCCTTTGACGCCGGTGAGCCGGCCGTTCTGGATATGCAGAACCGGTCCGGTGCGGTAAGGGTTTCCTTTCGTCCGCCATTCGTGGAAGAAGATCGCCTTCGGTTCGAGGTAGAGCGCGAAACTCACGGTCGAGGTGCCTGCCCGATGATGCGGGTTGAAGGATAGCATCGGGTAGTAGGATGCCGGAAGCCCCGGAGCGTCTTGGAAGAGCAGGGACTGTTTACCTTCGGCGTGCTTGGCTGGGCTCATCCGGAGGGCGTCGCCGAGGCTCACGCGTGGCTTGCCAGGTGGAGCTTGGTTGATCGTCAGGGCAGGGTGGCCGTGCGGGAAGGGGCGCTGCTGGTCGATGATGCGGCCTTCGAAGGTTTGGCGGATATTCAAGGGCGGAGCTTCCGGGCGGGGCGGGCGGGTGAGCTCGGGACCACGTTCGAAGGTCTGGGCTAGCTGGCGCCAAGCGGGGTCGTCGCGGAGGACGCCCATCGCGGCGACGTCGATGGACTTAACTCCGAGCGCCAAGGCCGGTGAGCCTGGCTTGAGGCGGAAATCGCGCTGGGCGGGATCGACGAAGAGGGGGTCGGTAACGAGCGAGCCGATATCCTGTCCCCGCTTCTGCCATTCGTTGAGCGGAATCTTCTTATCCGTGAACGTGATCGGACGGGCCGAGATATCCCAATAGACGTTATCCTTGTTGAGGAAATTGGCGGTCGTGCCGGTCCAGTTACTGCCGAACAGTTCGCCGCGCTCGAAGACGACGAGGTTCTTCTCGAAAGTGAAGGAAAGGTGCTCCTCGGCGCGGCTGCGCTTGACCTGATATTCCTCGGAGAAGGCGAAGACGTTATTCCGAATCACGTTGTCCTTTCCGTAATGCTGGTGGAAGCCGCCGTCAGTGGTGTCGTAGGTCACGTTCCCTTCCATCGTGATGCCAGTGCTGCCTTCGTCGGTGTAGAGCCCCCAGCCGCCGTAGGTGAAGCAGGTCACATGATGGATGAGGTTGTGGCTCACCGAGGTGCCTTCGGAGGGGCCGAGCGTGTAGACTCCGCCCATGTCGCTCAGCAGGCCCTTGCCCAGGTGGTGAAGGTGATTCCATTCGACCTTATTGCGCTTGGCGTTGCTGGGCGCGTAGCCCCAGCGCCAGCCGACGGAGACCGCGGAATAGTAGAAGTCCGAGATCTCATTGTGCGTTACCGCATTATCGGAGGAAGAGCCGATCCACACGCCGACCGCGCAAGGGAAGATCAGGCCGCCGTCCCGGATGATATTATTATGCACCCGATTGTGGCTGACGTGGTTCTCGGGCTTAGGTTCGTCGTTGAGCGTGCCAACCTTGATGCCACCGGCGCCGAGGTCGGTGACAAGGCACTTCTCGATGGCGACCTCGCGGCTGCCTTGGCGGAGCGAGAAGCCGTAGCTGCCGACGTGCGAGAGCTCGCAGCCGGTGAATGAGATCTGCTGCGCGTGTTCCAAGGTCACTACGCCGTCGACCGTTCGGACCGCGGCCTGGTTAGGGACGGCGGTGGCGAGCGAGGGCAGGCCTTTGGCATGGCGGAAGGCGAGTCCACGGAAGGCGAGGTGACGGACCTTGTCGCCCGGCTTGCCCGTGAACGTAAGCAACTTCTCGGCGACGGGGAAGATGCCGTGCGTGCCAGCGATGCTCTCGCCCGGTCGCGGGAGATAGGTCAGTTCGCCGGAGCGACTCAGGAACCATTCGCCGGGCTCATCGAGCAATGAAAGTAGGTTCTCGATGACCATGCCGGTATGATGGTCGAAGGCCGTGTTAGCCTTCTGGGCTGGCCCGCGGACCTTAAGGGTGCCAGAAGCGATGTCGGCGGATTCGACGCGGCTACGGGTGGTGTCCCACTTGTGGAAGAATGTGACCAAGGCATCCTGAGCCTCGGAAGATTTCACCTCGCTGAACGCCGCCAGTTCCTTTGGGTCGACGCGGATGGTTTGTTCGGTAAAGCCGGGAGTTGACGTACCACCCGGAATCGGGGCTTCGCGCTCGACGCTACGCATGAAGCGGCTGCCCAGGTTACTCGTGCGGGCGCGGGTCGCCCGGCGGTCGCCGACCCACAGCTGTTCGAAGGTCTCAGTGCCAGACGGAATCTGTAAAGTCCAGCGGCCATCTTTACCCAAGCCGAAAGCGGGCAGTTCCTTGCCGCCCGAGATGATGACCTTAGCCCCAGGCGCGGCTTCGTACGAGACTAGCTGGCCGGCATCGCCGGAGTCCTTCTCGTCGAAGGCAACGGCTTCGGTGACGCGATACGTACCCGCCGCGAGGATTACTCGGACGGGTTCGGTGAGCGGTCGCGGGAGTTTGCGGACGGCGAGCCGGGCCCCTTCGAGCGAGGCCAACGGTGTGTCGGCTTTGCCGCTGGCCCGGTCATCACCTTGGGGGGCAACATGGAGCTCCAGGGCTTGCCCTGCTAAAGGCAGGAGGAGGGCGAGTAAGAGCGAACGGCAGAAAGGCATGGTTACCCCGACAAGAGCCGCTAGGCTCTGTTCCCTCAAGACTTTCTGGCGACGTAGAAGCGGGTCTCGCCGGCGAACTCGCGGACCAGCGGACCATCGGCCGCGACCTCGGTGCTGAGCGGACACTCGATCACCGTGAAGTCCGTTTCGGACAGCTCGCCGCGAGTTTCGGCTTCGGTGCTGCTGTGCATGAAGACGGGCGACGTATCGCTCTCGTGCCAGCGGTCGCCCGGAATTTCATCGTCCGGCTCTGCTTCCTTCGCCCGGTAGGCGGCGTAGGCGCCTTTCTCGCGATCGGCCGCCGTGAAGAGGAGGATGCCGCCGGGTCGGAGCACGCGATGGATTGAGCGTAGTGCCGCCAAGCGGTGAGTTCGGCTGGGCAGACACATTAGGCCGTTGAAGGCGTAGATTGCCCCGTCGAAGCATGCATCGGGGTAGGTGAGGGCGGTGGCGTCCTGGAGCTCAACGATTTTCTCCCAGTCTGCGACATGATCGGCCAGCACCGCGCGGGCGAGGCTCACCATGATGGGTGAGAAGTCGGTCGCGATGACGTCCGAGTAACCTGACTGTAATAAACCCAGGGCTACCCGACCGCCGCCGCAGCCGAGCTCGAGGATGCGTTGCGACTTGGCGAAATGGCGTTCCAGTAGGACCTTTTCCGAAGCCCAGATTCCGACCCTCACGGCCGCCCGGGCATAGTGCAAGGCCGTCTCGGTCTCGAGCCAGTGGGCCTGCGGGTCGCGTTCCATGCGTCGAAGCAAGGGAATCTTGCCAGAGAGGCAATCGCAGGAACACTGCGTCGCATGATTCGGCCTCTGTTTCTGTCCCTCGCCCTAGCGCTTGTCGCCTGCGACAGCCGCCAGCCGTCCGTCGCTCCGACGGCGGAGCTGGGCATCGAGACTCGTTTCCCGATTCGGATGGGTCAAGTGCTCGGCCGTTTGCGCCTCGCTGCGACCGACCTCGAGAAGGCCCGTGGCCTCATGGGGACGGCCAAACTCACCGATGAGGAGGGGATGGCCTTCATGTATGAATCCGAGATGCAGATGCGTTTCTGGATGAAGGATACTCCGTTGGACCTCGATATCGCGTTCATCGCGCGCGACGGTACGGTGCTTGAGGTCAAGACCATGACCGCCGGCGACACGGAGACTACGGCTTCTTCATCGGATCAGGTCCGCTTCGCGATTGAAATGCGCTCCGGTTGGTTCGGGCATTTCGGCGTCAAGCCTGGCGATAAGGTCAACTTGGATGATATGCGGGCTGCCCTGCAGGCCCGGGGTTTCGACCCGAAGCGGTTCATTCCCTGATTAGAGGGAGCGCCAGAGCAGGAGCAGGCTCGTCGCGATACCGAGGCCGCCGAGGACGAAGGCCAGGGCTAGGCGTTCGGCTGAGGTTGTTCGGAAAATCCTCATGCCTTCGGGGCGAGTCGCGCCGCGGCTTCGCGCAGGAAGGCCGTGAGTCGAAGCAGGAAGAAGGGCGAAGGGGAACCAGCGATCGGTTCCAGTGACTGCTCGGCCGCGGCGATCTCCGCGTCGAGCCGACGGAAGCATTCGCGCCAAGTTTCGGCGGAGATGAGCACCCGGGCGTCGCCGCCGGCACGAAGCGCGGCCAGGAAGCCTTTGCCGGAGCGGCCGCGCTCGAGGAGCATCGGCAGCGTTAGCTTACCGCTGGCGGCGTCCGTCCCGAGAGTCTTGCCCGCTTTGGTGTCGTCCTGGAGTAAGTCGATCAGGTCGTCGTAGATCTGGTAGGCGATACCGAGGTGGCGGCCGAAGAAGGAGCAGGCGGCGATGTGTTCCGGCGGGCGCCCCGCTAGGAGTGCGCCGACTTGGCAGGCGCCTTCGAAGAGTTCGGCCGTCTTCAGGCGGATGTGGCGGTAATAATCTTCGAGGGAAAGGTCATCGTGACCGCGCGAAAACGTCTGGCAGACTTCGCCGGAGCAGACCTCGCGGGAGGCGCGGGCGACGATGCGGCAGAGTTCCGGGGTGGGGTGATCGGCGGCGAGGACGAGCGCGTGGGCGAAGAGGGCGTCGCCGAAGAGCACGGCCGCGTGGGCGCCGTGGGTCCGGTTGGGGGTGTCGCTACCGTGGCGGGTGTCGGCGCCATCGAGGACATCGTCGTGCACGAGCGTGGCCAAGTGGACCAGCTCGATGATGCCGGCGCCGCGAACCAAGGCGTCGGGGGGTGTGCCGCCGGCGCCCGACGCGAAAGCGAGCAAGGGGCGGAGTCGCTTGCCCGGATGGGCGAGCACGTCGCGGACCATCGGACGGACTTCTGGCTCGAAGGCGAGTTCCTGCGCCGCGAGGAATTTCTCGAGCGCCGCGAAATGGGCTTCAAGGCCGGCGTGCAGCGGGGAGGACACGCCGCAATGTGCGGACGAAAAAGCCCTTGCGCAAGCGCAGGATGCGAGAAGACCCCCTAAGTCTGCTTACGGGACGAACTTCGTCTCGCTGGCGACGCTGACCTTGCCGGTCTTAGCGCAATCGATGCAGTCAATGCGCTTGTCCAGTTGGCCCTTCTGCGGTTCGCGGGTGAAGCCAAGTCCGGCACACTTCTTGCAGGTAGCTTGCTCGTAGGTCATCACGCCATGGTCTGCGCCAGCGTTGACGGCCTCGATAAATTTCAGGAGGGCGGCCGGCGAGTCTTCGAGGGTCGCGCATTCGACGAAGGCTTCCCGGCGTAGCGTCAGACGCTTGCCGGCGAGCGGCGGATAGTTGGCGGTGAAGAGAAGCGAGACCGTACCGACGTGCATGCCGGTGAGCTTGCCGGTATCGCCGACCTTGGCGGGCTTATCGAGGAGGAGGATCGCCATCGTATCGACGCCGGCGGAGAGGGTCTCGTTGGAGTCGGCGGCGGGCCAGGCGGCCTTCGCGAGGAAGCGGTTGTCGCCGAGGTCCTGCAGGAGCGCGTAGTTGACCGCCGTGACGTGACCAGACGCCTTACTTGAGCCAGCTGGAGAGCTGTCGACGATACGTTGTGCCGTGAAGGCCGTGAAGAGTCGCTGGAGTTCCTTGGTCGTTTCGGTGAAACCGACCTTATTCAGTTTCGAAAGCTGGAAAGTCCGGGAGAGCTTGGTCGCGGGTGAGGGGGCCTCCCGAAAGGCCGTGATCACTACCGAATTATCGACTTCTTCTTCGACGACTTTCGTGATGCCCTTCGGCGCTCCAGGGGTGGCTTTTGCACCAAAAGCGGTCGTCTGGGCCGAGGTCGATAGGGCGGTGGCCAAGAGGACGAGGAGCAGTCTCATGGTCAGTCGAGGGAGGAGAGGTCGCCTTCCGCCGGGGGCGGGGTGGACTTCGGCTTGGCCGGAGCTGGGCTGCTGTCGGAAGGGGTCACTGGCTTACGGGGCTTCGGACGAGAGTCGTCTTGATACGAGGAGTCATCCTCATCGTCGTCCGGGAGGTCGTCGTCTTCCGGGTTCGGCTTGTCTCCACGGGCGACGCGCTTACGTCGGACGATCACGGTACCGACCGCGACGGCGGCGAGGTAGAAGCTGAACAACACGCTGGTCATCACAATCAGTGAGATCGGTTCAGCAATCGGAGTGATCAGCGCGACCAGCAGCATGATGCCGACCAGCATTCCGCGCCAGGACTTAAGCAGGGTCTTCGGCCGGACGAGTTCGAGCCACATGAGGACAATCAGCGCGAGCGGAAACTGGAAGGTCAGGCCCGTCAGCAGGCACATCATGACCACGAAAGCGTAGTAATCCGATGCCTGCCAAGTCACCTCCATCTTCATGCCTTCGGCGAAGTGCTGCCAGATCTGGATCGACATCGGACTTAGCCAATAGAATGCCAGTGCCGCTCCCATGAGGAAGAGGACGAGGGCGGCGCCACAGAAGGGGACGAGTCCGCTCTTTTCGCGATCGGTGAGGGCTGGGCCGACAAAGCGGGCGGTCTCGTAGAGGAAGACCGGGGAGGCGAGGGCCACCCCAACGCCGAAGCCGGCGTACATGAGGACCTTCCATACGCCCATGAAGGTGAACTCCTTGAGTTCCCCCATATTGACCAGACCGTCGCCAGGCTGGCTCAAGGCGAACGCGAGCGGAGAAGTTTCCGGGTGCTTGGCCCATTCCAGTGGCATGTTCAGCAACGCGGGGGTCTCGCGATAGAAGATCAGGGCGGTGACCATGCCGATGGCGAAGACAGTCACGACTCGAATCATCGATATGCGGAGGTCATCAAGGTGCTCCAAGAACGACATCTCGCTCCTGGGTTTGTTACGGCGAATGAGGGTGGAAAGCATGGGGTTAGTCCTTGCGGAGAAGGTCCTTAATCACGTCAAGGCTCAGGCCAGACGAGACGGAGTCTGATTCGGTTAGGAGCTTACGCAACATCTCAGACTTGGACTTTTGCAGCTCCATAACGCGTTCTTCGATGGTTCCGGCGGCGATGAGCTTGATGCTGGTGACCGTCCGGGTCTGGCCGATGCGGTGGGCGCGGTCCGTGGCCTGGGCTTCGGCGGCAGGGTTCCACCAGGGGTCGAAATGGATGACCGTGTCGGCGCCCGTCAGGTTGAGGCCCGTGCCGCCTGCTTTGAGGGACATGAGCATGACCGGGATGGTGGTGGTGGAATTGAAAGTGTCGCACACGCCTTGGCGGTCTTTGGTGGAGCCGTCGAGGTAGCAGTAAGGGATGTCGCGGTCTTCAAGGGCGGTCTTGAGGAGCTGGAGCGCGGTGACGAACGTCGAGAAGACCAGCATGCGGTGGCCGGCGTCCTTGGACTCTTCGACGAGCTCGAGGAAGGCCTGCAGTTTCGCCGAGTCGGCTTCTTCCATCTTCGGATCGAGGATGCGCGGGTCGGCACAGATCTGACGGAGACGGAGGAGTTGGTTGAAGGCCGCCATCTGGATGCGGGCTTGCGTGGCACCGCCCATTTCCATCTCGAAGATTTCCTGGCGGGTGGACTCGAGGATCTCGTCGTAGATCTTCTTCTGGTTGTCCTCGAAATCGCAGTAGACGATCTGCTCGATCTTGGCGGGCAGCTCGGGCGCGACGGCGACCTTGGAGCGGCGCAGGATGTAAGGCGCAGCCATCTGCAAGAGACGGTCGTCATGCCACTTGCGTTCCTCGGCTTGGATGCGCTCCTCAGGCTTGGGGAGGTAGCCCGGCATCAGGAAGCCGAAGAGCGAGCGCAGGTCTTCGAGCGAGTTCTCCACCGGCGTGCCAGTGAGGATGTAGCGCCCCTTCGCGACGAGCTGCTTGACCGCCTTGGCGGCCTGAGCGCGGGAGTTCTTGATGTTCTGGCCTTCGTCGCAGATCGTGGCGCCCCAGGTGATGAGCGAGAACGCGGCGATATCGCGGGAAAGGGTGCCGTACGAGGTGATGACGAGATCGAAGCGCTGCAGGTATTCCTGCGCGGTGAAGCGGTTCTGGCCGTGGTG
>CALQQQ010000035.1 GCA_943332745.1 Opitutus sp. GAS368
TCCGACTAGGATTTGAACCTAGACAAGGAGAATCAGAATCTCCTGTGCTACCATTACACCATCGGACTGTCCTGAGTCGTCTGACGATGGGACTCCTCGGCCGTTCGTCAAAAAGAAAGGAGTGCGAAAAAACAGCGGAAACACGCAAGGGATAGGGGTAGGGGTGGGGGTAGGGGTAGGCGAAGGCCATCAGGTGACAGGCATTAGAGGTGCGCCGTTGGCACGCGGGGTGAGCATCGGCCTGCTTGTGGGATGGAAATCGCGAGCCTCTCGAACTTCGTTACCTGGCAAAAATCCGTCCGTCTCGCTGCGGATGTGATCAAGCTCACTCAGCGCACTTCACTCAACCGACACCTCTGGGCCTGCGACCAGCTGAGACGTGCTGCGCTATCGGTCCCGAGCAACATCGCTGAAGGCTATGAACGAAGGGCCGAGAAAGATACCGAACGCTTCTATCTCATCGCGAAAGGTTCCTGCGCCGAAGTGCTCACGCAGATCAAGGTGGCCCAACTCGCGGACCTACTGAGCCAGCAAGAAGCCGCTCCTATCGTGGCTCAATGCGAAGAGATTCTCCGACTAATTGCCGGAGTGCTCAAAGCGCGTCGGCACGCCCGCGACTCAAATACGCTCGAACCACAAGCTCCCACCGATAAGCCGAGGCGTTAACTACCCCTACCCCTACCCCTACCCCTACTACTTCTTCTTCGCCTTTTTCGCCTTCTTAACGGACTTCACCTTCGGCAACAAGAGCCTCAACTGCATCGTGGCCTCGTCTCTGTCGATCTGGGTAGCGGCAATCGCAAAAGTCAGGCTCTCCCATTTCGCCGAATCCGGCTTCGGCTCGACGCCATTGAGGCGCAAGAAAACTAGGCAAGCGCCCAATGCGGTCCGCTTATTGCCATCCAAGAACGGGTGATTTCGGCAAAGATAGAATAGGTAGGCGGCAGCGACTTCAGCCAAATCGGCGAAGGGAGAATAGCCGCCAATCGTGACCTGCGGGGCCGCCACCGCGGACTCCAGCAGCGAAGGCTCCCGCAAGCCATCCGCGCCGCCAAAGCCCTCTAACGCTGCGGCATGGATCTCCTTCACGATCTCCACCGTAAGATGGAAGCAATTCTCGGGCGTGACCTTCACGCGAGCTTACGCATGGTGCGCGCGTAGTCCTTCATCACGCCCCGGATTGTCTTGGTGACGTCTTCCTTGGAGGGACGGGGGCGCAAGGGCGTGATAGTGATCGTGCCGCCTTCGTGGACCTCGACGTTGACGTCGTCGCCGACCTTGAGGCGTGCGAGCTCCATCAGGGCGGCATCGAAGACCAGTCCCTGGGAATTACCCAGCTTGGTGAGCTTTTTGTGCATAGGTAATACATTGTATTACTATTGGCGTTAAGTCAAGTCACCCGCCCTAGGCATAAATCCCCAGCCAATCATCCGGCCTCCCCTTGAGTCCTATCTCTCTGCCTTGGGTGGCATCATCGACTCAGCCCTCGATTCAGCCCTCTATGCAGCCCTCGACTCAGTCCTCTACGCTTACTTCGCTCGTCCCGGCGCGCGATCCACGACCTTCTTCATGCGGCGCAAAATCTCCCGCAAGCGTTCGCGCGGACAACCGAAGTTGAGACGCACGTGACCGGGGCCGCCGAAGTCGGCGCCGTTACTGAAACCGATGCCGCCCTTCTCGAACTCGGCATGCGCGTCCTCGAAACCGAGCGCGGTGATGTCGAACCACACGAGGAAGCTAGCCTGCGGACGCTGACGGAGCACGACGCCGGGCATAGACTTAAGTTCCTGTTCGATGAGGTCGAGGTTCCCGCGGAGGTAATCCACGCACTCAAGGCGCCACTGCTCCCCGTGGTCGAACGCCGCCTGGGTGGCGGCGAGGCCGAAGACATTCTGGTCCAACGAAAGGCCCTGGAGGACGCGGCGGAAGCGCGTGCGTAGTCCGGCGTCGGGGATAATCGCAAAACCGCAGGTGAGGCCGGCGATATTGAAGGTCTTACTCGCGGCCATCAGGGTGACGGTCCGGGCGGCGAGATCTTCTCCCATCGCAGCAAAGACGATATGCTCCGTGGCTGGGTCGAGCACGAGGTCGCAGTGAATCTCGTCGGAGCAGACGGTGAGCTCATGCTTACGCACGAGGGCGGCGAGGCGATCGAGCTCGGCGCGGTCGAAGACGCGGGCGAGCGGGTTATAAGGATTGCAGAGCAGGAGCACCTTAGCGTGCGGTTGCGCGCAGGCGGCCTCGAGCTTGGCCCAGTCAAAAGTCCAGCGGCCGCCCTCGAACACCATCTCGAGCTTGAGCGGATTGCGTTCGGACAGTACCGGCGCGGTCATGAACGGCGGGTAGACGGGCACGGTCGTGACGACAGACTCGCCTGGCTTGCTGGCGCAACGGATGGCGGCGTGGATGCCGGGTACGAGCGAGCACATGAACGTGATCCACTCGGGCTTGATCTCCCAACCGTGGCGGCGACGCACATGGTTGACGATCGAAGCGAAGACGGCGTCGCGCTGCGCGGGGTAACCGTACACGCCATGCGCGGCGCGGGCCTGGACGGCTTCGACGACGGCGGGCGGCGCCTTGAAGTCCATGTCCGCGATCCAACAAGGGATGATATCCTTATCGGCATACTTGTGCCACTTGGTGCTGTCGGTACCGGAGCGTTCCGGACAGCTGTCGAAATCGAAAGCCATAGTCTGAGGTGAACCTTGGATTGAACCTCCCGACGGGCAAATGCAATCTGTCGATATGCCCTCCGCCCGCGTCATAGCCGCCACCCTCGCCGGATGCTGGGTACGCGTCGGCACCCTCGACGGCTTCGCGGTCGCGGTGACCGAGACGGGCGACCTCATCCTTCGCCAGCCGACCCGTTCGGCGGAGTTCCGCCGCCGACTCAAGTCCTGGGGCTGCATCGTGGTCGCCGGCCGCCTGCCGAAGGTCCGCGCCATCCGTGCCCACGGCTCGCGTTTCCAGCTCAAGGTCTGGCAGGCCTGCCAACGTATCCACCCTGGCCAGACCGCCACCTACGGAGAGCTGGCGAAGTTGGTCGGCTGCCGCTCCGCCCAAGCGGTCGGCACCGCCCTCGGCGCCAACCCCCTCGCGATCCTGATTCCCTGCCATCGCATCGTCAGCGCCACTGGCTCGGGCGGCTTCGCCTGGGGGCTGACCCGTAAACGCCGCTGGTTGAAGGCCGAACGCGATGGGCTGGCTGACTGACCTCGACCGCGGGTTCTTCGACCTGGTCTTCCCCCGGGACTGCGCGGTCACGCAGGAGCCAATGGACGACGGGACTCGCCTCCACCTGTCCGCCGCCGGGGCCGCCCAACTCCCCGGGATCACCGACCCCCGGTGCCTAACCTGCGGGCACCCCTTCGAAGGCATCCTCGAAGGCGACCGAGCCTGCCCCCATTGCCTCGACCTCCAGCCGGCCTTCGCCCGGGCGGTCTGTGCCTTTCGCGCCCGCGGGCCCGCTCGTCGAATCATCCATCGTATCAAATATGAGCGGTGCCCATTCCTGGCCGACGACCTTGCGCACGCGGCCCTTTCGGACGAAGTCTTCCGCCGGCACCTCGCAGGGTCGGTGCTCGTACCGGTCCCGCTCCACTCCGCACGCAAGTTCGACCGTGGCTATAATCAGGCGGAACGAATCGCCAGGGTCATGGCGGAACATGTCGCCGGGTGCCGGGCTGAGTTCCTCCTGCGCAAACAGCATGCGACTATCTCACAGACCCGACTCGGCCGACAAGAGCGCCGCAAGAATGTCGCGGGCGCGTTTGTTGTCACCGACGGCATATCCGTCGACCCAAACACCCGCTATGTCGTCATTGATGATGTGCTGACCACCGGCGCCACCCTCCACGCTTGCGCGCTCACACTACGGAAAGCCGGCGCGACATTGGTGGATGCCGCGGCGCTGGCACATGGGTAGGGACAGCACCACGTGCTGTCCTAGGTGCAAAAGTGCAAACCGGCCTATGGCCTGTGCAAAGGTGCAAAAGTATTTCCAGGGGTAGGGGTAGGGGCAGGGGTAGGCATGCAGCTTCCGCTCTGCCTGAGACCCGAAACTCGGATTGTTTTCCTACCCCTGCCCCGACCCCTACCCCTACCCCAACCTTGCATCCCACCTTTGCACTTTTGCACGCGGCAAAGCCGCAGTTGCACCTTTGCACGGTCTTGGCTCGGCGGCTACGCCGCCAATGCCACGTCCAGTTCAGCTTCGCTGAAGCCCATCTTGGCGACGACGAAGGCTCGCATATCCGGCGCAAGGGGCGCGGTAAAAGTCCGCGTGATGCGCGGCGGGAAACGGAATTCGAGTTTGGCGGCATGCAGTGCCTGACGCCCCATCTCCAGCGCGGCGCCGAGACGCGGGGTCCAGCCGTGCGCGACGAATTCCATGTAGAGCGAATCGTCGCCACCGTAGAGTTTGTCGCCGATGACGGGGTAACCTAACCAGAAAGCGTGCGCGCGGATCTGATGCTTGCGGCCGGTGTGCGGCTGCACGCGTGCGAGGGTATAGCCGGTACGCACCAGCACGGGCTCGAAGAACGTCGCGGCGGGCAAGGTGCCGGGGCCTTCGCGCACGGCGGTCTTCACGACGACCTGGCTGGTCTCATCGGGCCCGAGCGGCTGGTCGACCATGACGGGCTCCTTAAGCTCGCCCTTGAGCAACGCGTAATAGGTCTTGAGCACCATGCGACGCTCCATCGCGGTCTGCGCGGCGGAGGCGGCGTCGTAATGCTTGGCGATGAGGATCACCCCGCTGGTCTCGCGGTCGAGCCGGCTCACGAGGTGCGAGACGTCCATCTGCTTCCATTCCTTGACCGCGCCGACGAGCGAAGACCACGGGCCGTCCTTCGACGGATGGCAGACGAGCCAGCCCGGCTTATCGAAGACCATGTAGTCGTCATCTTCCTGGATTAGCCACTTCGGCAGCTCCGCCGGATCCACCTTCGGTGTGGTGCTGCTCGGCGGGACGAAAGAATAGTCGGTCATCGGGCGGAAGGCAGGCGATCCTGCCAGGCGTCCGGGAGCCCGTGCCCGCGTAGGCGCGCGAGGACTTCGCCGACGAGATAAAGCGACCCGAGAACGACAATCGTCTCGCCCTTGGCGACGCATGCAGCCGGCGATGGGAAGAGTTCCGCAACCGACGCACGGCGCACCTCGCCACGGAAATCTGCCGGCACGAGCGCGGCGAGTTCCTCGACGGAGCACGAGCGTTCGTTGTCGGGACGCACGAGCACCAGGCGGCTGGCGGCCTTCGCGGCGGCAATCACAAGTGGCCGTGCTCGGTCGACGCCGAGAGCACCGACAATTACGGTCGAGGCATTCAGCGCGGCGAGTAGAGGGGCGACGGCGCGGATACCTTCTTCGTTGTGCGAGCCGTCGACAATCAGGCGACGTCCGTCGATGAGGCGGAATTCCTGCCAGCGGCCGGCCCACTCGATGGAGCGCAGCGCAGCGCGGGCCTTGGCTTCATCGATGGGCAGGCATTTCGCTAGCTCGCAGGCCAGCAGAGCCGCGCCGGCGTTGCGGCGCTGGTGTTCCCCGACGAGATTCGTTTCAGGCAGGCTCGAGGCAAAACGGTCGCGGACGAAATGGAGCGGTGCGCCGACTTCGCGGGCGCGGGCGACGATGACCGCTTCGGCTTCAGGCGGAACGTCACCCACGACGCAGGGTACGCCGGGCTTAATGATACCCGCCTTCTCGGCGGCGATGGCGGCGAGCGTCGGGCCGAGGTATTCCTGGTGGTCGAGTCCGATAGACGTGATCACGCAGACTTCTGGAGCGCAGACATTCGTGGCGTCGAGGCGGCCGCCGAGGCCCGTCTCGAGGATGGCGACGTCGACCTTCCGCTCGGCGAATTCCAGCAGCGCCGCGGCGGTGATGAGCTCAAAGAAGGTCGGCGCGTTTTCCGGGTCTTCGGCGCGGATGGCTTCGTAATGCGGGCGGAGGCGTTCGGCGAGGGCGACGACCGCAGTGTCGGATAGCGGGGCGCGGTCGACCTGGATGCGTTCGCCGATGGCGACGAGGTGCGGGCTGGTGTAGAGGCCCGTGTGGCGACCCTGCGCGCGCTGGATTGCTTCGATCATCGCGGAGGTCGAACCCTTACCGTTCGTGCCGGCGATATGGAAACACGGCTGCGCGCTCTCGGGATTACCGATGCGGGCCGAGAGCAGACGCATGCGGTCCACGCCGAGTCGCGAGCCCAGATTACGTAGTCCCGTCAGCCAGCGGAGCGTCTCTTCTGGAGTCATCTCCGCGGCGGTCGCGCTCAGGCGCGGCTCTTCACGGCCTTCACCTTCACCTTACGGTGGGCGAGGGCGCGGAGGAGGCTGGCGAGCTTCGACTTCATCTCCTTGCGGTGGATGATCATGTCGATCAGGCCGCGCTTCAGGAGGAACTCGGAAGACTGGAAGCCTTCGGGCAGATCCTGGTTGGTCGTCTCCTTGATCACGCGGGCGCCGGCGAAGCCGATGAGCGCGCCGGGTTCGGCGACGATGACGTCACCGAGGGTCGCGTAGCTGGCCATGACGCCGGCCATCGTGGGATTGGTGAGGACAGCGATGTACGGTAGGCCGGCCGCACGGAGCTTTGCAAGGGCGGCGCTGGTCTTGGCCATCTGCATCAGGGAAAGGATACCTTCCTGCATGCGGGCGCCACCGGAGGCGCAGACGACGACGCACGGGCACTTCAGCTTGATCGCGCGTTCGATGGCGCGGGTGACCTTCTCGCCGGCGACGGAGCCCATCGAGGCGCCCATGAACGAGAAGTCCATGATCGCGAGAGAGACCGGGAGGCCATCCATCAGGCCATGGCCGCAAACGACTGAGTCGCGGAGGCCGGACTTCTTCTGGTGCTGGGCGAGGCGCTCGGGGTAGGAACCGCCGGCGGTGAATTTAAGGGGGTCCTTGGAGACCAGCTTGCTGTCGGTCTCCTTCCAGGAACCTTCGTCGATCAGGAGGGCGATGCGGCGCTTGGTGGACAGGCGCTCGTGGTAGCCGCTAACCGGGAAGACATTCCAGTTGGCCTCCAGGTCCTTGGTATAGACCATCTCGCCATCGAGGGGGCACTTGGTCCAGAGACCCGCCGGGATATCCTTCTTCTTAGGAGTCGGGGTGTGCGTGCGCTTGCGGAAGACGGCCATGGTGAATGCCCGGAGATTGAAGAGTTATCCGTGAAAGCGAAAGGGTAAACCTGCCCCATAACCCACGAAAACCGAGAGAAATGGGCATTTAACCCGACGTCGCTGGCTTAGCGCGGGCCGCGGTCGGTACCGGCGAGACGCTCAAGGAGTTTCTCGTAGGCGTTCACGGCGCGCTCGGCCATCACGAGCTCGAAGTTCTCGTTCGGGGCGTGCAGGTGAGACTCGGGCGTGAACAGGCCAATCATGACGGAATCGAGGCCGGTCTCGCGACGGATGTCGCCAATGATGGGCACGCTACCGCCTTCGCGGAGATAAAGCGGGCGCTTACCAAAAGCTTCGCCGATAGCCTTGTCGGCCTCGCGGAAGGCCTTAGCGAGCACAGGATTCTGGCCGGCCGGGGTGTTCGGGCGATCAGGCGGGCAGACGTAGTAGGCTGCATTGCCCTGCATCTCGATGAGGTCGACGCGCACGCCTTTCGGCGCGCGGGCATGGATGGCCGCGGCGACCTTGCGGTGCACATCGACGGGATCCTGGCCAGGGACGAGGCGGCAGGTGATCTTGGCGAAGACCTTTGAGGGGATGACGGTCTTGGAGCCCTTACCCTGATAGCCGCCACCGATGCCATTGAACTCAAGCGTCGGCGCGAAGCGCACGGCTTCGAGGCCATCGAGGCCCGGAGCAGGATGGAGTTCGTCGACGCCGAGCGCGCGACGATAGCCGTCTTCGGTGAGCGGCAGCTTGCGGAGTTCTTCGCGTTCCCAGCGGGTCGGCTGTTCGACGCCGTCGTAGAAGCCTTCGACCGTGACGGCGTTATCGGCGTCATGCAGCGATGAGCAGAGTTCAGCCAGCGCCTGAATGGGATTATAGACCGCGCCGCCGTGGAGGCCGGAGTGCAGGTCGGACTTCGGGCCGGTCAGGCCGACTTCGAGACCGATGATACCACGAAGGGCCGTCGTGATGACGATCTGGTCGGACGACGGTGAAGCGGTGTCGGAAAGGATGACACAGTCGGCTTCAGCGAGCTCAGCCTTATGATTGTGGAGAAACTCCGGGAAGCTCGGGGAACCAATCTCTTCTTCACCTTCAATCAGGAAGGTGATGCGGAGCGGCAGGTTCGGGCAGCGCTTGAGCAAGCGGGCGAGCGCCACGACCGCGACCAGATGCGGTCCTTTGTTGTCGGCCGTGCCGCGACCCCAGATTTTGCCGTCGCGCACGACGGGCTCGAAGGCCGGGGAAGTCCAAAGGTTCAACGGATCGGCCGGCTGGACGTCGTAGTGACCATAGAGGACGATATGCGGCCATTCCTTCGGCCCGCGACGTCGGCCGAGTACGATCGGATGGAGGGGCGTCGGGATGACTTCGACCTCGAGGCCGGCTTGCTTCAATAGTCCGCAGATGTGTTCACGTGCGCCGTCCATGCCCGCCTTGAAGGACGGGTCGGTGGACACGCTCGGGTGCTTCACGTAATCGATTAATTCGCGGACGAGATCCATGGAGGGAAGTAAGGAGGGAAAGGGAGGAAGGGCAAGAGAGAGGCGGGCAGATGCAGTGCAAAGGTGCAAATGCGGCGGAGCCGCGTGCAAAAGTGCAAAGGTGGGATGCAAGTTAGGGGCCGGGGTGGGGGCCGGGGCAGGAAAACATTCCGGACTTCGGGTGCAGGGCTTAGGATCACCGACCCCCTAGGTGTGCACGCGCAGTTTCGGGTACGATAGTTGTATGCCTACCCCTACCCCCACCCCTATCCCTGGAAATACTTTTGCACCTTTGCACAGGCCGCAGGCCGATTTGCACCTTTGCACTTTGTCCACTTACGCCCCTTGCCACTGCTTCGCAGCAGTTCACCATGACAGCAGTTCCCCGCGACGAAGTCGCCCTATACTCGATACTCTCGCA
>CALQQQ010000036.1 GCA_943332745.1 Opitutus sp. GAS368
ACGACGTCGCCGCCCTTGCCGCCGTTACCGCCGTCGGGTCCGCCCTTCGGGATGAATTTCTCACGACGGAAGCTGACGCAGCCGTGGCCGCCGTCACCGGACTTCAGTTCAACCTTGGCTTCGTCGATAAACATTTGCCCCAAGGTAGGGCCTCCCCGGCCCCGAGGGCGAGGAGGAAAGGCGACGGCTTAGCGCTCCAACCCGCGGGAACGGCGCAACCAGCGCTCGATCGGCGAAAAGAAGATGAGGTCAGCGAGCAATCCGACGCCCACGACAACAAGCATGACGCCCACCACCTGATCCATGCGAAGGAGCTCACGACCGGCATGGAGAAGGGACCCCAGGCCGAAGCCCGAGAGAATCACCACGAAGATCTCAGCCGCCATGAGCGAACGCCAGGCAAAGGCCCAGCCCTGCTTGAGGCCGCTGATGACGCCGGGCAAGGCGGCTGGGAAGATCACACGCAGCCAGAGGTGCCAGCCGCGGGAGCCCATCGTCATCGCGGCGCGAAGGTAGAGAGGTTGCACCGAGAGCACGGATTCCTGCACCGCGATGACGACCGCCCACACGGTGCCCATGACGACGACAAACAGGACGGCGGCTTCATTCTGACCGAAGGCGATGATCGCCACCGGGACCCAGCAAACCGAGGGAAGCGTCTGCAGGCCGAGCGATAGGATGCCGATGGTATCGCGGGCTAGGCTCGAGCGGGCGCAGAGCGCGCCGACCGGGATGCCGATGGCGGCGCCAATGATGAAGCCAAGCATCAGGCGGCGCATCGTGACCCACGTGGCCGAAGCCAAGGAGCCGTCACGAAGCGCGGACCAGAACCATTCGCCGATCTGCGTGGGCGCGGGGACGAGCACGTCGTCGACACGACCGGAACGGACGAACCACTCCCAGCC
This sequence comes from Opitutus sp. GAS368, assembly GCA_943332745.1. The sequence goes on from CALQQQ010000036.1 coordinate 906, forward strand.
GCCGAGAAGCAGCAGGCCGATGACGATTGGGACGAGGGCGCGAGGGGATTTCATGCGAGGCCCTCCTTGGGTTCGGCGAGGTGGGCGGAAAGGGCGGTGGTGATGTCGGCGGCCAAGGTGGCTAGGGCCGGATCGTTAATCCGGCGCGGACGAGGTAAATCAATGTTGAAGACCTGACGAATGCGACCCGGGTTAGGCGAAAGCAACACGACGCGGTCGCCGAGGCAGACCGCCTCGCGGATGTTATGCGTCACGAGCACAATCGTCTTCTTTCGCTGCGTGAAGATCTTCTGGATGTCGCCGTAAAGCTGGTCACGCGTGAGCGCGTCGAGGGCCGAAAACGGCTCGTCCATCAGGAGCACGCGCGGATTAGGAGCGAGCGAGCGAGCAAGGGCCACGCGTTGGCGCATGCCCCCAGAAAGTTCGTGTGGGTGGGCCTTCTCCTTATCGGCCAGGCCAACGAGGTCTAGATAGTAGCGAGCGGCTTCGGTACGCTCGGCGTCGGTGAGGCCCGGCTTGAGGCGCAGGCCAAAGAGCACGTTCTCGAGGGCATCGAGCCACGGGAAGAGCGCATCCTGCTGGAACATCACCAAGCGATCGCGGCCAGGTTCGACGACATCTGCGCCATCGAGTTTAATCGAACCTTCGTCGACCTGTTCCAAGCCAGCAAGAAGGCTGAGCAACGTAGATTTACCGCAACCCGACGGACCGACGAGCACGAGGAATTCGCCTTCCTTCACCTGCAGGTTGATGTCCTCCACGGCCGTGACGAGGCCCGCACGTCCGTTGAAACGCTTGGTCACGTTACGCAGCGTAAGCTGGGAATTGGGTTCGTTGGACAGAGGGGCCGACATGGAGACGAGGGATTAGCGGGAACGGGTCAAAGAACGCAAGGAGGGTTACTTGCGCGCAGCGGGAAGGTCGGTGACCAGAGCCTGTAACAAGGGCGCCACCGGAGCTTCACCGGCGAGCAGACCGCAAGCGCGAGAATCGGACTGCGCCTTAGCGAAAGACTCCGTTAGGCGACGGAGCCGGAGGGCGGAATCTTCGGGTTGGTCCCAGCGGATACGGCGTAAAGCCGGCGCAATCAGCTCGGCCTTCGGCGCAGCGGAACGGGATTCGGCACCTAGGGCTTCGCGCGCAAGACGCTCGAGCAGAACCGGGTCAGCGACCAAGCGGTCGCGCAGCAGATAATGCGAGCGGACGAAAGCCTTCACCGCTTCGCCTTTGGCATCGAGGGCCTTTTGGGAAGAAACCAGCACGGTGATGATCGAGTCATGATTCTCGACGAGGACCTCGCCGCCGAAATCATCCACCAGGCGCGTCACCCAAGGTTCGACCGTCCAGGCGGCATCCACGTCGCCACGCTTAAAGAGCGCAATGAGTTCGGCGTTCTGCGCCGGAAGCACCTGAGCATCGCCACCGGCGATGGTGACATTGAGACCGCCCGAACGCAGCCAGACGCGGGCATCGACGTCCTGCGTGTTGCCGAGTTGCGGCGTAGCGACGCGACGACCGCGGAAATCAGCCGGAGTGCGCAGGGGCGACCCTTTGCGGACGACCAAAGCGTTGCCACCCGAAGCGACGGGGGCCAGGACGCGGATTGCGCGGCCCTTCGTGCGTACGTGAGCATTGATCACCGGAGAGGCGCCGACATAGGTGAGGTCGATAGCGCCAGCGACCAGAGCCTCCATGGCGGAGGGCCCGGCGTTGAAAGAACGCCACTCAAGTTTCACGCCGGCCGGAAGGTTAGCCTGATGAAAATCTTTCCCTTCTCTTTCCAGCTGGCGTGCCGCCAGAGCCGGGGCGTGCGTTAGGTTAGGGAAGAAGCCCACCCGCAAAACGACTGGCTGTTCGGCCGCGAACGAGAGGGACACGGCGAGAAGAGCGAGGATAAGAAATCGCATGGCGGACATGATGAGCGTTGGCGTGCAACACGGTTAATTTATGACTACATTAGTTAAGATAACAGGATTAGAAGTCCAGCCTATTCTTCCCCACACAAAAAACACATAAATACCTATAGTTGAATGGTTTAAATCAAAAAACACCGATAACAAACCATAAACTAGCTCCAACGACGAGGGCCGTGGCGGCCCAGCCCAGCAGGCGAATCCATGGCGGCGAGACGAATGGACCCATTAATTTGGCGTCGCTAGTCATGCGGACAAGCGGCCAGCAGGCGAAGCCGAGCTGCAGGCTGAGGATGACCTGACTCCAGATGAGCAGGTTCTCTACCCTGCCCTCCCCGGCCAGCCCGATGACCAACAAGGCGGGCGCCAGCGCCGCCAGACGAGTGGCGACGCGCACGATCCAGCCAGCCGTCTTGATCTTAAGGAAGCCTTCCAAGACGATCTGGCCAGCCATGGTGCCGGTGATGGTGGCGTTCTGGCCCGAAGCCAAGAGCGCCACGGCGAAGAGCGTGCCGGCGAACGTCACCCCCAGTACGCCATCCAGTAACCGATGGGCTTCGCGGATATCCGTCACGGCTTCGGGTCTGCCATGGAACGCCGCAGCACTGAGCACCAGCAGGCCGGCGTTGACGAAAAACGCCAAGCAGAGCGCGAGCGTGGAATCCCAGGTCGCGAAGCGCATGGCCTCGCGGCGCTCAGCTTCCGTCTTCCCAAAATCACGCGACCCGACAATCGACGAGTGTAGGTAAAGGTTATGCGGCATCACCGTGGCGCCGATAATACCCAGCGCGACAAAGAGCATGCCAGGGCGCGTCAGCACTTCCGTGGTCGGCACGAAGCCTTTGACGAGATCAGCCATGACCGGCTGTGCGAGCAAGAGCTGGACGCCGATGCAGGCCGCAATCGTCAGCACGAGCACCGCCACGAGCGATTCCAGCCAGCGATAGCCGAGGCGGGTCAACGCCAGCAGCACCAGCACGTCGAGCGCTGTAATAATGGCGCCAAAGAAGAGCGGGATGCCAAAGAGGATTTGCAACGCGATGGCTGATCCGAGCAGCTCGGCCAGGTCCATCGCGATGATGCCCAATTGGGCGGCTACCCAGAGGAACTTGCCGACAAGCGGCGAATAGCGCTCCCGGCAGGCTTGCGCGAGATCAAGGCCGGTCGCGACATTGAGACGAACGCAAAGGTGCTGAAATAGAATGGCCATCAGGTTCGACAGAAGGATCACCCAGAGCAGCGCGTAACCGAACTGCGAGCCACCCGCGAGGTCAGTGGCCCAGTTCCCTGGATCCATATACCCGACCGAGACCAAGAACCCCGGCCCGACGAAGCCAAGGAAACGACGAAAAGCACCGAAGCGCGAGGCCGCGCGGGCTTGGGTCGGTTCATCTGTCCTCATCACCATTGAGCATCACCGACGACCGCGCCCTGTCAACCCGCCGCCTGCGCGAAAGAAACTCCGGCCAGAATCGTCCAGAGCGCCGTCCGCCAAGCGTGAGACCGAACCAACTCGGCAAGAGCCGGCGACGTCGGGCCTTCCTGCTGAAGTCGACGGTGGCACGGCACGGACCAGAAAGCGGTCAACGCCCAGCAGACCAGGACGAGAAGGAGTCCGAAGAAGCGCCCATCAAGGAAAGCCAGCCAGGCGTGTCCGCCCAATTGGGCCAGCAGCAGCGGCCCGACGACCCAGCCCACGCGACGCGTATAGGCCTCATGCGCCTCGGCGAAGCCTTCGGCCCGCCAGCGGGCGAAGTCGGGATAGGTGCAAAGCAGGATCAGCCAAGAGACCGCGGCCATGGCGACATCGACGCACGCCACGCCAGATTGGATTAAATGAAGGTCCATGAAGGCACCGAAGCCAGTTTTGCCCTTTGCACAACCCGGCGAGACGTTAAACCCAAGACATGCCCCGCCTCTTCCTCGGCCTCCTCCTTGGCGCCCTGTTTGCGTCCACCCCTGCCGCTGCGCAGGAGACCCCGCCCAACTTCGTGATCCTCTTCGCCGATGACCTCGGCATCAATGACCTTGGCTGCTTCGGGCGCAAGGACCAGAACACGCCGAACCTAGACAAGCTCGCCGCCGAAGGCGCGCGCTTCACGCAAGCCTACGCCGCCGCCTCCGTCTGCTCGCCTTCCCGCGCTGCCCTCATGACGGGCCAGAGCCCGGCCCGCCTGAAGATCACGACCTTCCTCACTGGTCGCAGTGACCGCGCCTCGCACCGCTTGCTCGCCGCACCCATCAACCTCCATCTTCCGGACGGCGTCCAGACGATCGCCCAACTGCTAAAGCCGAAAGGCTACGTATCAGCCGCGGTGGGTAAGTGGCACCTCGGCGGCAAAAGCCACCAGCCGACCGACCATGGCTTCGATGATTTTTTTGCGGGTAAGCCGAACCCCGGCGACGAATCACCCCAAGGCGGCAAAGGCGAACTCGGCCAAGCCGACTATGCGGTGAAGTTCATCGAGAAGAATAAAGCCAAGCCGTTCTTCCTCTACCTCGCTTTCGATAATCCGCACATCCCGCTCGCCGCGCCCGCCAAGGGCATCGAAGCCAACGCCAAGTCCTTCCATCCGACCTATGCCGCGCTCGTCGAATCGCTCGACGTCGCCGTCGGTCGCGTGCTGAAGGCTCTCGAAGACAACGGCCTTTCAAAGAATACCTTCGTCGTCTTCGCTTCCGACAACGGCGGCGTGCATGTCTCTGAACTCAAAGAAAGCCCGGCGACCTACAACGCCCCTTCCCGCGCGGGTAAAGGCTTCGTCTACGAGGGCGGCATCCGTACGCCCCTCATCATCCGCTATCCTGGGCGCCTCGCTTCCAGCGTAATCAGCGAACCGGTCGTCCTCGGCGACCTCTGCCCGACGATCTGCGCGCTGGCCAAGGTACCCGCGCCCGCGACGCTCGACTTCCAGGACATCTCCCCGCTGCTCTTTGATAGCAAGTCCCCGGCCGACGCCAAGCCGCGGACTCTCTTCTGGCACCAGCCGCACTACATGAACCAAGGCGGCAGGCCCGCAGGCGTGGCTCGTGAAGGCGACTGGAAGCTCATCGAGCAATACGAGGACGGCAGCCTCGAGCTGTACAATCTCGCCAAAGATCCGAGCGAGACGACCGACCTCGCCGCCGCCGAGCCGAACCGCGTTGCCGCCCTGCGCGGAAAGCTCGAAGCCTGGCGCCGCAGCGTCGGCGCGGTGGTGATGAAAGCTAATCCCAACTTCAGCCGTTCCCTCTGGGAAGACTGCTTCGTCAAGACGGACGTCACCCAACTCAAGGCCCTACCGACCTCTGAGGCCATGCGTCCTCTGCTCGCCGATTGGCGCAAGGCGATAAACAACGCCAGGACCGAAGGCGCAAACTCGCTCATCTTCCTTGAGGCGCGCGACGCCCAAGTGAAGGCGACGAAGATGAAATATGAAGAGCCGCCGCAGAAGGACACCCTCGGTTTCTGGGTGAACGCCGCTGACACCGCCTCCTGGACCTTCCAGGCGCCAAAGGCCGGCACCTATCGCGTCACGGTCCTGCAGGGCTGCGGCAAGGGCAACGGCGGCTCCGTCGTCGCCCTCGACACCAAGCAGGGCTCGTGCGAATTCACCGTCGAAGAGACCGGCCACTTCCAGCGCTTCGTGCCCCGCGAGGTCGGCAGGCTCACGCTCGTCGCCGGCGAGAACACGCTCACCGTCCGCCCGGTCAAGAAGGCCAAGGCCGCGGTCATGGACCTGCGCCGCGTGATCCTCGAGCGCATCGACTAAGCGCTGAGCGTCGCCAGCAAAGCGCGCAGCTCTTCTTCGGGCTCCTCGTGGCCTTGCGCCACGGCGAGCGCGAGCGCGTCGGCGAACGCCACCTGGGCGGCAGGCTTTTCGCCCACAGCGAGGAGGCTCTTGCCGAGCAGGATGCGCGGCATCATCCAGTCGGCCTTGGAAGCTGCGGCGAGGCGCAGGTGCTCGATCGCGCCGGCCGCATCGCCCTCAGTCCAAAGGGCCTGACCGAGGGAGAACCGGAACAACGGATTCGCCGGATCGGACGCGACGTGGCGGCGGAATTGTTCGGAACGGGACATGCTCAACCTTTCAGCTTCGCCGATGTCTGTCGGAAGATGACCATCGAGAGACCCGGCAGGCGGACCTCGATCGAGTAAGGACGTCCCTGGCAGGGAATGTTCTCGGCTTCGACGACGCCGAGATTGCCGAGGCCGTGGCCGGCGTAGTGTTTAGAGTCCGTGTTCAGGGCCTCTTCCCATCGTCCCGGGAAAGGGACGCCCAGGCGGTAGGTCCGCTCGACCGGCGTGAAGTTACCCGCGACAGTCCAAGCGCAGTCGCGTCCGCGTCGTTCGAAGGCCAGCACACTCTGCGCGCCGTCGTCGGCGACGAGCCAGTTGAAACTTTCCGGGCGCAACTCGTTCTCGGAGAGTGCGGCATCAGCGACATAGAGTTTATTCAGGTCGGTGACGAGACGCTGCACACCGAGATGGATCGGGTAATCGAGCAGGTGCCAGTCGAGCGAGGCATCATATTTCCATTCGGCGAACTGGCCGAACTCACAGCCCATGAAGAGGGTCTTCTTGCCCGGCCAAGACCACTGTAAGGCCAACAGGCAGCGGAGGTTCGCCGCCTTCGTGGCGTCATCGCCACCGCCCATCTTACCGATGAGGGAGCCCTTGCCGTGCACGACCTCGTCATGCGAGAAAGACTGCACGAAGGCCTCCGTCCACTGGTAAAGCATGCCGAACGTGAGCTTATCGTGGTTGAACTTCCGGAAGAGCGGATCCTGGCGGAAGTAGTCGAGCGTGTCATGCATCCAGCCCATGTTCCACTTGAAGTCGAAGCCTAGGCCGCCTTCGGGGACGGACTTCGTCACGCCCGGGAAGGACGTGGATTCCTCGGCGATCATCGCGACGCCGGGCTGGTAGAGGTGCACCAGCGAATTGACCTGCTTGAGGAATTCAATCGCTTCGATGTTCTCGCGGCCGCCGTAGCGATTCGGAACCCATTCCCCAGCCTTGCGGGAGTAGTCGAGGTAGAGCATCGAAGCCACCGCATCGACGCGCAGGCCATCGACATGGAAACGCTCGAGCCAGGAAAGCGCGGAGCAAACCAAGAAGCCACGCACCTCGTGTCGGCCGTAATTAAAGATCAGCGTACCCCAGTCTTGGTGTTCGCCCAGGCGCGGATCCGCATGCTCATAAAGATGAGTGCCGTCGAAGCGGGCCAGCGCGAAGAAATCGCGAGGAAAGTGAGCAGGGACCCAGTCGACGATGACGCCGATGTTTGCCCGATGGAGCGCGTCGACCATCGTCATGAAATCGAGCGGTGAGCCGAAGCGATGCGTCGGAGCGTAGAAGCCCGTAACCTGGTAACCCCAGGATCCATCAAACGGATGCTCGGACGGTGGCATCAGCTCGACGTGCGTGAAGCCCATCTTCACGCAATAGGCGGCGAGCTGTTCGCCGAGTTCGCGGTAACCGAGCACGCGGCCGCCCTCCTCGGGCACGCGGCGCCAAGAGGCCAGATGGACTTCGTAGACCGACATCGGGCGCGAGCGCAGGTCGCGGCCGCGGCGGGCTTCCATCCAAGCCGCGTCGTTCCAGACGAATTTCGAGAGATCGCAGACGATGGCGGCGTGGTTCGGCGACGGTTCGAAATGCAGGCCGTAAGGATCCGTTTTCAGGAACGGCGTGGAGTCGTGCGGGCCGACGATCTCATATTTGTAGCGGGCGCCGGTATGGACCCCCGGAATGAAGAGTTCCCAGATGCCGGAAGCGCCTAGATTGCGCATCGGATGGGCGTGGCCGTTCCAGAGGTTATGGTCGCCGACCACCGAGACGCGACGAGCCGAAGGTGCCCAGACGGCGAAGGAGACACCCAGCACCCCATCGAGCGTGCGCACATGGGAACCCAGCTTATAGTGGGCGCGATGGTCGTCACCCTTGCCCAGCAGGAAGAGATCGTCCTCCGAAATCGTCGGCAGGAAACGGTAAGGGTCATCGACCACGCGGCTGACGCCATCCGGGTAGGTAACACGGAAACGGTAGCGGAAAAGCGCGACGCCGGGCAGCTCCACCTCGAA